>JBFJJY010000021.1:0-11016 GCA_041612055.1 Methylophilaceae bacterium
ACAGCACTTAATTTCTATTAAATTAATAGCAAAAATCATGGTGGGGCTGGTTGCATTTTATTTGCTGTTTGCCTATTTTGCCGTTAATCCGATTGCGCAAACATTGATCCCGCGACTAGCTGAACAATCGTTAGCAAGCAAAGCAAATGTTGGTCGGGTTGAGTTCGATCCATTTCGACTGAAAGCAACGATTAATGATTTTAATCTGACAACGCAGCGCGACCAGCCGTTGGCGCATTTTAAAAAATTAGTCGTCGATTTTGAGTTGAGCGGCATGTTTAAACTGGCTTGGCAATTTAAACAAATTGCAGTAATAGAGCCGCAGATTGAATTGACAATGGCATCAAACGGTCAGTTTAATTGGGATGGGTTGATTGCTAAGTTAAATGAAAATCAATCGCCTCCTAGCGACGCCATACCTAGTGTCGTTATTGAGCACATCATGGTGAGCCAAGGTCAGATCCAATATGCCGATGCAAATAGAGAAACGCCGTTTAAAACCACATTAACACCGCTAAATTTTGAGCTAAAAGGTTTTTCCACCTTACCCAAAGACCGAGGAGATTATTTAATTTCTGCGGCATTTGCAAAGCAAAGTGGCACCCTGAAATGGAAGGGTGATATGAGCGTTAATCCTGTTGCGTCAAAAGGGGTTATTGCGCTGGATGGGGTCAAAATTAGCAGTGTTTTACAGTTAGTTAAAGGGCTGACTTTGCCAATTGCAATCAATGAGGGTAGCGCTCAAACCAGTTTTAACTACGATTTTTCATTGCCTGAAGCCACACCAACATTGGCGATTGATCATTTTACATTTAGTGTGAGTGACGTTGCTGGCAAACTGGCGCAAGGTGGTGATGTTGCATTAGGCTATGCGTCGTTAAGCGCGCCAACCATTCATTTGACCAACAGATCACAACCTGTGTTGCGCGTTAATGCGTTGGATTTTAAGCTGACAGACTTGAGTTTTGCTCAGCAAAATGCTTTGCAAGTCATGCTAAAACAGGGTGGTGCGAGTTTGCCAACACTCAATTTCACCATTGAAGAATCGAACCCGCAAGCGGGCATCGTGTCAGAAAACATCGGGCAAGAAAACGTCGGGAAAGAAAATCCGCAGCTAGTCTTGTCAGATGCGCAACTTCAGTTTTCCGGCTTACAGCTTAATCAAAGCGAACAGTATTTATTGACTGTGCCGCAGACTGAGGTCAGTCATGTCAATTTTGACTTAAAAGAAAATAAGGTGACGATTCAAGAGCTTGCGTTGTCTGACATTCACTTTAAGGCTAGCCAACAGTTGGCTAAGCCGCTAGCAGCGCTAGAAAAAGCTGCCATTGCTGATTTGACTATCGCATTAGTAGAGAAAAAAGTGAATGCGCAATCCCTTTTATTTTCTGGACTTAAAACAGCCGTGATTAAGCAAGCAGACCATACACTTAATTGGGTTAAAGCATTAGAAAGAAAGCAGGTCGTCGCTATTGCCAAACCTGAACAAGCAACAAAATCTACGACAAAAGCAACACCTGAATCAGACGTGCCTGCATGGCAAGTGGCTTTAGGCAAAATTGCCTTAGAAAATGGCAATGTCCACATTCAAGACAATAGCTTCGCAACACCGATGGCGATGGATATCGAAGGACTCAATATCGCATTAGAAAACGCCTCGTTAGATATGACGAAAGCTTTGCCGATTCAAGCGGCTTTTAAAGTCAAACAAGGCGGGCAATTTAGTAGCAAAGGACAGATATGGCCATCGCCATTTAAAGCTGACCTTGGCTTACGTTTATCTAATCTTTCGTTAAAACCGTTTGCGCCATACCTGAATCAAGCCGCTTATCTCAAATTGCAGCGTGGTGCAGCTGATGTTTCAGGTCAATTGCATCTGGAGCAAAAGCGAGAGATTGCCTTGGATTTTAACGGCAAGTTTGATGTAAAGCAGGTGGCGGTAGTTGAAGAGGCGGGCGCTAAGCCATTTTTAAGTTGGGAGCATTTGCGCAGCGATAAGCTAAAACTATCATTGCTGCCCAATCAGCTTAGTATGTCGACATTACAACTGGTGAAACCGGCAGGTAAGTTGATTATTAATCCAGATAAAAGTATCAATCTCAAACAAGTGCTACGTGGTTCAGGAGAAAACACTGCTCAAGCCGAAGTCAAGCAAGTCGCTCAAGCGGCAACTGAGAAAACAGCGCCAGCGTCAGTTGTGAGTCAGGATTCGCTGATTAAGCCAACAATTGCTGTTCCAGCAACTCAGCCTGTTGTTGCACCATCTGTTGTACCAAAGGCTAAGCCAATATCAGCAGCAACAAGCTCGGACAGTGAGCGTTTTCCTGTCAATATTGATGCCATTCGGGTGAGTGATGCACAGTTAGAATTTGCTGACCTTTCTCTAACGCCGCAATTTGGCACTAACATTCATTCTTTAAACGGAGTGATTAATGGGCTGTCGACCAAAGCAGCAAGAGTGGCTCAGGTAGAGCTGGATGGAAAAGTCGATGACTATGGCAGTGCGAGTATCAGTGGCGCTTTACAGCCATTCAATGCAACTGAATTTACTGATATCAAATTAGTTTTTGTTAATGTAGATATGAATCGATTGACCCCTTATTCGGGTAAATTTGCAGGTCGACGCATTGAAGCAGGTAAATTATCAGTTGATTTGGTCTATAAAATTAAACAGCAGCAGTTATTAGGCACTAATAAGTTTGTCATCAATAAAATTAAACTTGGTGAGAAAGTAGAGAGTGCTGACGCGGCAGATTTGCCTTTAGATTTGGCAATCGCCATTTTAGAAGATAGTGACGGCGTGATTGATTTGGACTTGCCGATATCAGGTAGTTTGGACGATCCTACTTTTAGTTATGGCGGTATTTTTTGGAAAGCGTTTAGAAATGTCTTAACGAAAATCGTCACTGCGCCATTTAGAGTATTGGGCAAACTCTTTGGCGGTGGAGGCGAAAATTTTGACGGTATTCTATTCGATGCAGGTGCGAGCAAAATAGCGCCGCCTGAATTAGAAAAATTAGCCAATGTCAGCAAAGCACTCGCCAAACGACAGGCGCTGATGTTAGGAATTGTGCCAAGTTACAACCTAGCGCTCGATACGCTAGCCATTAAAGAAAACAGCTACCGTCAACAAGTATTAGCGGAAATGGGCGTTGAACTCGAGCCTGGTCAAAAGCCTGGCCCAATTGATTTGCAAAACGAAGATGTGCAAGATGCGGTGGATGCTTTATACAATCAGTTAACCAAAAAAGGCTTGTTCAAAAGTTTAGTGTCAAAGTTACAAAAGCCAGAAGATGGACATTATGAAAAAGCACAAGCCAGCTTGATTGAAAGTGTTGAAGTGACCGATGCGGATTTGAAAGCGCTCGCTACCGCGCGCGCTGAAGCCATTAAAGCAGCCTTATTGGCGAATGGGATTAATCAGGAGCGGGTTGCTATTGTTGATACGGCTGACGCAAAAGAGGCAGACAACGTCAAAGTGTCCATGAAGCTAGATGTTAAAAAATAAGTCTTGTAGCCATCTAATATTTGGTATGTTTCTTTGGCTTTTGCGTTAACGTCAAAATCCCGCGTAGTAAATTCACTTCCTCTTTTTCCAGGCGTGCTCTTGCATAGAGTCGACGTAAACGCTCAAATAGCTTCTTTGGCGCTTTAGGGTTTAGATAGCCAATTAGCGTGAGCACTTCTTTTAAGTGATCATAGAATCGCTCTAATTCATCTTGCGTTGCAAGTACCACAGGCTTTTCATCGTAATGAATATTGCCATCAGTAATCGCCATGCGGCATTCATAACACATAATTTGCACGGCTTGCGCTAAGTTCAGCGAGGTATATTCTGGATTCGCAGGAATCGTGGCTAGGATATGGCATTTACTGGCTTCTGCTGTGCTTAAACCGCTGGTCTCGTTACCAAACACTAAAGCCACCTGTTGCGTGCTGGCCATGTGCGCGGTTTTGCTGGCTGCTTCACGCACTGACATCACCTCTTGCGATAGCGATCTTTCTTTGCCGCTGATTGCGATAACAAAGCTACAATCGGCAATAGCCTCTTCTAATGTTTCTGTAACAACGGCGCTATCAAGTAAATCTGCCGCATTAACGGCTAGCGACTTGGCTTCGCCATCAGGAAATTTTTTAGGTTTAACTAAATAAAGGCGGCTCAGTCCCATGGTTTTCATGGCGCGTGCCGTAGAGCCGATATTGCCAGGATGACTCGTTTGACAGAGCACAACACGAATTTTGTTAAAAATAGTGGATGAATGCAATGGTGTGTACTTTAATATCGTTGAGTTGGAATTATCGTTGCTTTAAATATTCTTAAATAGAGCATCAATGCTAAAATGCTATTTTAACAGTTCTTAATGAAAAACCGATTATGCATCCGATGTTAACCAATGCCGTTAAGGCAGCACGCCAAGCTGGCGATATTATTAATTTTGCTTCACGCGATTTAGGTCAACTCAAAATCCAAACTAAATCGTTTAATGACTTTGTAAGTGAAGTTGACCAAGCAGCAGAAAAAGCCATTATAGACACACTAAAAAGTGCTTACCCTGACCATGGTTTTTTAGGTGAAGAAGGTGGTGATATTAATAAAAATGCTGAAAACATTTGGATTATTGATCCATTAGATGGAACAACTAATTTCTTGCATAGCTTCCCTCAGTATTGCGTTTCTATTGCTTTGCAGCAAAATGGGGCAATCACGCAAGCCGTGATTTATGACCCTGTGCATAATGATTTATTTACGGCAACCAAAGGCCGCGGCGCTTTTTTAAACGATAAGCGTATTCGCGTTGGTAGCCGCATCAAACTGCAAGAAGCGTTGATTGCGACTGGCTTTCCATTTCGTGAGTTTTCTTATCTTGATACCTATATGGATATGCTCAAAGATATGATTAAGAGTACCACAGGGATTCGTCGTCCAGGGTCGGCTGCACTAGATTTGGCTTATGTGGCGGCAGGGTTCTCAGATGGCTTCTTTGAGCTTAACTTATCAGCATGGGATATTGCTGCTGGTGCGCTATTAGTGCAAGAAGCAGGTGGTATTGTTGGTGATTTTGAAGGAAACGAAAGTTGGTTGCAAACAGGTAATATTGTCGCAGCTAACCCAAGGGTATTTGCGCAAATGTTGCAGGTGTTAGCACCGCATTTAACCAAAGAAATGAAAACGCCAAAATAAGCAAACGTCATCATGTACATTCTATTAGGATTCATTTAACATAAGTTAACAAGAATTAGCACTAACACAATATTTTTAAATGATATTATTCAAAGTGTAATATATTTTTTTAAGAACAAATTAGTTCTAGATTGTTAAAAATTTATTCTGGTAATGTCAATTAATTCATTTAAAATTAAAATGAAAGAAATGATACTTTAAAGCATTTAGCTTTATCTATGCTAATTTTGAGAGATAAGCTTGAAAAAAAATCAAAATCAAAGTCAAAATCAAAAAGAAATTAATAGAGACAACACGATCGATAATTCAACTTTTGATTCAATCGCAATCATTTCAATGGCGTTTAAGCTGCCTGGAGACTGTGCAACTGAGCATGGATTCTGGAGCGGACTAAAAGAAGGCCATGATTTTGTAACTCAAGTACCATCTGATCGATGGGCAGTTGATGAGTTGCAGCATAACAAAAGGTCAGAGCCTGGCAGGAGCGTTACGTTTTCTGCTGGTGTGTTATCTGGTTTAGATCAGTTTGATGCGGAATTTTTTGGCATCTCGCCAAGAGAAGCTGCAATGGTCGATCCGCAACATCGCTTATTGCTCGAGCTATCTTGGGAGGCGATGGAGAATGGTGGCTATTTGCCATCTCAACTCGCAGGTTCTGATTGCGCTGTTTATGTCGGTATTTCTGGTCTCGATTACGGCACTCGGATGTTAGACGATTGTTCTCTCATCTCATCACACACCATGACAGGCAACACATTAAGTGTTGCCGCTAACCGATTATCTTACTTCTTTGACTTAAGAGGTCCATCTCTAGCGGTTGATACTGCTTGCTCATCTTCTTTAGTTGCATTGCATCATGCTTGTAGAAGTTTGCAATCAGGTGAAGCTTCTATGGCATTGGTTGGTGGCGTTAATATGTTGCTCCATCCATACCCTTTTATAGGCTTTACTAAAGCGTCTATGTTGTCAAAAAATGGACGCTGCAAGGTGTTCGATGCATCCGCCGATGGCTATGTCCGGTCTGAAGGCGGAGCCGTATTTTTGCTTAAGCCGCTCAAAAAAGCATTAGAAGATGGAGATGAAGTTCAAGCCGTTATTTTGGGTAGTGGCGTTAATGCAGATGGCGGACGCAAAACGGGTATTACGATTCCAAGTGCCGAGGGGCAAGCGGATTTAATGCGAGCCGTCATTGCGCGGTCGGGCATTTCTTCGGCTGATGTTGATTTTGTAGAAGCACATGGTACAGGCACTATCGTTGGTGATCCGATTGAAGCGCATGCCATTGGTGAAGTGTATGGTCAAACGAAAACAACACCGCTACCAATAGGATCTGTAAAAGCCAATGTTGGCCATTTAGAATCGGCTTCTGGCATGGCTGGGTTGGTTAAGACGGTGTTGGCATTAAAAAACCGTGCATTGCCGCCAGCATTACATTTAACCAAACCTAATCCATATATCAATTTCTCTAAACTCAATTTAGAGCTAGTAACAGACTATAAAAATCTCATCACTAAAAACAATAAGCCACTCGTCGCAGGCATTAACTCGTTTGGTTTTGGTGGTGCAAATGCACACATGTTGCTGCAAGAGTTCAAAGCTAAACCGCAGCGTAAATCTCAGTCTGCATTGACTGAAGCTGATCAAGCGCTTCCTCCTTTGTTTTTATCTGCGCGCTCAGATGCTGCATTAAGAGCACAGGCAGAGCAGTATCATGCCTTGCTTCAGCAAAAATCAGCGCAAGCATTTTATGATGTGGCTTACTCAGCCGTTCATTATCGCGAAAACATGGAGAAGGGGCTTGCATTAAAATCGCCTTCGTTTGAGTCTTTGCTAGAATCCTTGCTGGCATTCTCACAAGGAGAGTTTCCAAAAGAGGTTGTACTTGGCGATGCCATGAAGGCAGCAGGACAGATTGCCTTTGTCTATTCTGGTAATGGCGCACAATGGGCTGATATGTGTAAGCCATTGATGACGCAGTCGCCACGGTTTGCTGAAATTCTGAATCAAATTGATGTTGTGCTCAAACCATTAGCTGGCTTCTCAGTTGTTGACGAATTAATGGTGGATAAAGCGCAATCACGCCTAGACGATACTGTTGTTGCTCAACCATTACTGTTTGCGGTTCAAGTCGCCGTGACGATGTTGTTAAAAGAACATGGTGTCGAGCCTCAAGCGGTCACTGGACATAGCGTGGGCGAAGTGGCTGCAGCATGGGCAGCAGGGGTGTTTGATCTTGCACAAGCGGCACATGTGATTTGTGCGCGCAGTGCCGCGCAAGCTTTAACTAAAGGTGCAGGTCGCATGGCGGCTGTTTCAGTATCAGAAGCCGAAATGTTAGCATTATTAGCAGAATATGAAGACAAGCTGGATATTGAAATTGCAGGCATTAACAGCCCACAAAATATTACATTGTCAGGCAAGTTAACGGATTTAAAAATCATTCAAAAACGACTAAAAGCAGTCGGTACATTCTTTAAATTATTGGATATCGATTATGCTTTTCATAGTCGACACATGGATAGTATCCAAGCGGTATTAAAGAAAAGTTTGGCAGATTTACGTCCGTCACCAACAAAAAATATTACGTTTGTGTCAGCCATTACTGGTCAAGCGACAAAAGGCACACAACTTAATGCCAATTATTGGTGGAACAATATTCGCCAACCGGTTAAATTCTCAAGCGCCATTACGCAGTTAGCGAGTCTTGGCTGCAATGTTTTTATCGAAGTTGGGCCGCATGCCATTTTGCAGCGCTATATCACTGAATGTTTAAGTGGCAGTGAAATAGATCATCGCGTGCTGCCAACGTTGATTAAAGATGCCAGCCATGGCATTGCACAAATTGAAGCTGCAGCATTGCGCACACACATTGCAACCGGCAAGCAGAGTGCCGCGCCTTATTTCAAAAAACAAGGACAGCGCGTTCGATTGCCAAATTATCCTTGGCAACGTGAGCGTTATTGGTATGCGAAGACCTCAGAAGGTGAAGGCTTATTAGAGCGCCGTCGTAGTCATCCAATTTTAGGTTGGCGTGTAAATGACACAGATACCACTTGGGAAAATACGGTCGATACAGAAATATTGCCTTGGTTAGCTGATCATCAAGTCGGCGGGGCAGTTGTGTTTCCAGGTTCGGCTTACGTTGAAATGGCTTTGGCCGCAGCGCAACAATGGCTTGGTGACGAACAATTTGCATTTGAAGAACTGGATATCATTTCTCCAATTGTTTTTGACGGAGAGCACGCACGTACTTTACGGTTTAATCTAAATCAACGCGATGGTGGTTTTCAAATCTTAAGCCGTCAACGCTTGAGTGATGATGAGTTTACGTTACATGCCGCTGGACGAATTTTAGAGACTACTAAAACACAGCGGACTCAACAAATCGGCGCTTTATCAAATCCAATCGTTACGATAAACAAGAAAACGCATTATGCATTAACCGCACGCCTCGGTTTAGATTATGGTGCAGCTTTTCAAGGCCTACGCGCAGTGAGGATCAGCGGCGATTGTTTAGAAGCTGATATCCGCATGCCCAAACAGATTGATGCGGATGAAAAATATATTATTCATCCTGCCTTGCTCGATTTATGCTTTCAGTCTTTGGTTGATTTTTTTCATGAACATATTGAAAACGATCAAGGCATTGCCTTTCTACCGACTAAGGTCAGCAAGCTCAATTACTATATCAATGCCAAACCAGTTAAGTTCCGCGCGCGACTTAAGCGCTTTAGTCTGCGCGCGGTATTAGCCGACTTTGAGCTTCTTGATAAAAGTGGTCATTTAGTCGCAATCGTATCTGATTGTCGCTTTAGAAGTGCCCCGCTGATGAATCGCAAAGTGGCTGCTGTCGATCAATGGGAAACCGTACCAAGGTTGCGGCCTCATCCTTTAGATATGCGCACTAGTCACTTTCCTGCTTTAAATACGGTTATGCCATTGTTGAGCAAAGCCATGGCAAGCCATGATGCGCAACGGCAACCATGGTTTAAAGAAACACTACCGCTACTCGAAGCGCTGACAGTTTCTTACATCTTTGAGGCATTTCAAGCTGTTTCGCTTGAGAAGAAAGATAAGTTAAACAAGCTGTTAAATAATAAGCCATCGGCGTTATTGTTGTGGCTGGCAGGTGTATTAATCAGAGAAAATCTATTAATTAACAACAAAGGTAAATGGCAAGTTGTTATTGATACCGATGTGCCAAAAAGTCGAGAGATATGGCAATACATACAAGGTAGCGTACCGACATGCGCTTCTCAGTTATTATTAATGGGAAGAATCGGATCGCGGTTGCCTGCATTAATGACAGGTGAGCTTGATGCAAAAGACTACCTAGACGTGTTGGCAAAATCGACTTCTACCGAAGCATTATATGATTCAGATCCTGCCTATTCTGGTATTTTAAATGCAATAGAACACACCATTGTATCTTTGGCTGATCATGTGCCAACACAGCGTAAATTACGCGTATTAGAAATTGTCGCTGGACCAAGTTCACTACCTAGAAGACTGCTGAATCAATTTGATGAAGACCGTCTAGACTATGTCATCGCGGTGCCAGAACTAAGCTTGGCTGAACATTTGCAGGCGGATTATCACGACTTCCCCAATTTAATGGTGGCCAATGTCGATTTAGCCGATGGCAAGCTGATTGCTGAAAAGCCACTGCCCGAGCATTTTGATATTATCGTGATGCGGCATGCTTTACATCGCTTTGCCTATCCACAAGCGGCAATCAAGCAAATTGCCCAACGCTTAGCGCAAGGTGGCGTCACCTTAATTGCAGAGCGTTATCCAGATGCCAGTGCCGATTTAATTGGAGGTGTCGACCCAACTTGGTGGTATGTTGACGACAACACAGATGAACATGGTTTGAAAAAAGTAGAGTCAGCACTATTGACACCTGAAGCTTGGAACCATGCGCTAGCTGAAGAAGGATTTGATGAAATTGAGCACTTTGCAGAAGCGCCAGCAACAGGACTTGCGCAGGGTGCCTATTTGGTAATGGCCAAGTATTCAGCAGAAGCAATAAACGTTGCTACTGCACTTGAATCTAAGACATGGTTATTATTAGTAGACGAAGCTTCTATTACAGTCGCCAATCAATTAAAAACGCAATTAGAAGCACAAGCGCAAGTTGTCACCATTGCCAATACAATTCAGCATGATGAGTCACATATTGATCATGTTGTTAGTCTGTTAGGTTGGAATAAAACGACTGAACACGCCGCTGAAGTGGTTAACGTTGTATTGCGGTTGATTCAACAAATAGTTAAATCAGATAGCAAGCCAGCACAATTTTGGTTGCTTACACAAGCTGGCGCCTTAGCCAGCCACGCGTCAGCTCAGAATAGTGCAAATCCAGTGCAAGCCGCCTTGTGGGGATTAGGCCGTGTGGTCATGAACGAATACGCCATGCTGAATTGTAAGCTGATTGATATCGCGACTGATTTGCCGCTTGAACAAACCATCGAGCAATTACAAAACGAGTTATTGTATCCAGATGGTGCTAACGAAATCATGCTGAGCAATCAAGGTCGATATAGTTTGCTCACGCAAGCACATACGATTGAACATGATACTGAAGCGTCAAATGATGCGCGGTTTCACCTCGATTTTCTGACTGCAGGACAACTGCGCAACTTAGTTTGGTTGCCATCTGCAGAAAAGCCACTGCTCGCCAATGAGGTTGAGGTCAAGACAAAAGCAGCTGGTTTAAATTTTAGAGACATCATGTATCTCATGGGCTTATTGCCAGATGAAGCGGTCGAAAAAGGATTTGCTGGTGCAAGTTTAGGACTTGAGTTTTCGGGTGTGATTACGCGCGTTGGCTC
>JBFJJY010000022.1:0-10910 GCA_041612055.1 Methylophilaceae bacterium
AACTACATTCACCAGCTTGGTATTCACAACCAGCTCACCATTTTCAAACTTAGCTAAATCAGACAAGTCATATTTCGTTGGATCACCATAGGGCGCCATGCCCATGACTTTAAATTCGCCATCCAGCATATCAAAACCAAGATATTCGGTCATTGCGCCATAAAGACCGCCTAGTGAATCTGGATCATAAAACTCTTTAATTTTATGAATCTTGCCATGCTCGCCATAACCAAAAAAAGTCGTGGCATATTCACCTTTACCATCAATACCAACAATAGCTGTTTTTTCTGTAAAACCACTTAAATGGTAAGCGCTTGAAGCATGAGACAAATGATGCTCAACAGGGACAAACTTAGCATTGCTTAAGCCCAGCTCTTTCATTAACGCTAGCGATTTATCACGATTGCGTCTAAAGCGGCGATTACCATTAAAAATAGCGTCTAGCGCGCGATCTGGCGCATACCAATGACGTTTAGCAAAGTGCCAACGCGCATTGCTGCTTAATGGGATTTCAGCATAAGGAAACGCAACAATATCAACATCTTCAGGCTTAACGCCTGCTTGTTTTAAACAGAATTTTGCCGCTTCATAAGGAAACTTATTTTTAGCGTGTTTATCACGAATAAAGCGCTCTTCCTCGGCTGCTGCAATTATTTTTCCATCAACCAAAATGGCGGCAGATGCGTCGTGGCTTAAAGCGCCAGATAAACCCAATACAATCATGTGATTAACTCAATATCATTATTCTAAAATTTGTGCGGCCTCTAATGGCGCATGGTCGGCGTACACTACTTTAAACACCTTAACAAACGCATTATACAGGGAAGGCGTGTCTTTCCAATTTTGCATAAATCGTTTTATATCTTTGGCATGCGCTTTTTGCGCAGATTGTTGTCGCTTATGTTGCCGCATACTATCTAAATCAATGAGCAATGGCTGCCCGTTTGGCAATACTTTAATATTGCTTGCCTTCATATCGCCATGCGATATTTTCAATAAATACAAGCGATAAAACAATTGAACCGTTTGCTTAATGGCTTCCGAGCGTAGTTGTTTATCATTGGTAGTTGCAAAAAAATCCGCTATTTCTGGGGCATCAATATATTCTGTTAAAAAATAAGCCTTACGCTTCATACCAAACGTTCGCGTTTCGATTAGCGCCACTGGCCTTACTGTCGGCAAGCCAAGCAATTGCAGACGATGTGCATTTGCCCATGAGATAGAAGCGCGTGACCGTCTGAGCGCGCGCCCTATCCCATGCCAAAAACCCTTGATATTGTATCGTTTAATGACGGCATCCAGCGTGCCAATTTTGGCAGAAAAAACGGTGCAAGTATTACCATTCTTAATCAGGCTATCCTCTGTTAAGTAGCCATCAAGCATTGCTGCTGTTTGCGGGAAGTTCATCATAGCATCCTGCCTGCTCACGGCAATAAAGGCATTTTCTGCCTTAACAATATTCACATCTGTGCACTGTCTAAATACTTTTTTTTCTGCATAAGCAAAGGTGGCTTTTTGCCTCGCAACATCAATCATTGACCTAACGCGATTAATATCCAGTTGTGGTTGCCACGGCCTTGCATTTGCATACGTTTCTAACAATGCAAAAAGATGACCATCCAACGTTAGCACGTCCAATTTTGAAAGCAGTTGACACAGATTAGCCTGTGCTTGTTTGATTGATAGCTTCTCAAGAGTGCGAATGCCATCTCCATCAATGGTGTAAATGGCATCATATTGAATTAAGAAGTTTTTCAAATACATGTCTGTTTGCAGCAGCCCAGCTTCATGATGTTGCGCGACAGCTTGCACCAACTGATGCGCTAGTTCGATACGCACAAATTCATTCGCATGATTCCATACATCTTCTGCATTTTCTGATGAAGAAACAGCCTCAAAGATCACCACATAAGCTTGATGCTGATGCAGTTTACTTTGCTTCAATATTTTAGGCGTCAATATTTTGGCTTTTTGTAAGGCCTCAACACCTCGCACATCACGCAAAGCATATTGTGCGGCCTTTTCGCCAAAAAATAGTTTGGCATACACCGTTTGACCTTGCCAAACGGCTTTGCAGACACAACGACGCTTGGGCACATGGCGCACCACTTCTAACGACGTTAAACTACTGGTATCGTCTAAATTGATGTTTGGCGTATGAATACCAAAACCAGCTAACAAACTCACATGATCTTTTTTCGCTATTGTCTGCATGCGCTCAACCTCTAACGTCGTGCTGATCGTTTTATTATCTGCCGACAAATAAACCGATGTGATTTAGTTAACTTGGATAGTTGAAAGTATTGTAAGAAAAAATATAAGCGATCGCTAGCTGACCAATGGGTTGCATGGCGATTAAATGCTGCCAAATCAAAATAAGCACGATAAATAAATAGCCAGCTATTACGTGCTTTTTCTAAATCAATAAAGGCAATTTCAGGATGGGTTTCTGCATTTTTCACGAAGAGGTGTTTAGGGTACAGCGCGCGATGCACCAAGCCTGTTTCGTGAAAGTGGCGCAATGTTAAAGCAACCGTTTTAAGCAATCGCCTTTTTTGCTCACGTGTCTTTGGTTGCTCAGAAAACCAACGTTGTGTCACAACATCCAGCGGCTCGAAACCAAGCAATGTTTCTGTCACCAACATAGCGCAAGCTTGATTATCAAGTTGTCGCTCACCATAAAACACCACCTTTGGCGCTTTAATGTGTTGCGTTTCTAAAAAAGTGAGGCGTTTAAACTCACGTCGAAAAGTAGGTTCGCCTTTGAAAGGGTGCAATAAGGTGCGGCGTCCATGATTTTGCTGTTTTTTCACAAAAACATTCAGCGCTGCATCATCGGAGGCAAGTATTAACTGCCCTACACCACTCCAGCCCCCTCGTCGTTGATTAGGCTCTTCAAACCAATCAATCTGCCGATACCATAATGGTTCAAAGCCATCTAATTGATGTTGTGCAAATATTTGTTGGTAATGTGTAGACTGAAACAATGAACGCATCGCATAAGTGATTGAATGCCTGCATTATATCAGCCATTAATCTGTAAATGATGCGTTAATCTTGTTTGCGCTTATAATGTCATGCCTATGCTAAGATTGATTTTTAAACCACTATCCATCCTGCCTTTACCTGTACTGCATTTTCTGGGTAGCTTACTAGGTCGCATGCTATTTTTGTTTGCCCGAAAAGCCAAATCTCGCACTATTGCCAACATCACGCAAAGTCAGCTATTTTCAAACCCAATAGACGCCTCGGTCAAACAGAGCTTTATCGCCATTGGGGAAGCCATTTTAGAAACACCTTATATTTGGAATAGCAATAATCAAAAGATTTTACAGTTAATGCAACACGTAGAAGGCTGGTCACATGTCGAGACGGCTATCAATAACAATAAAGGCATTATTTTTCTCACGCCACACATGGGTTGTTTTGAGATTACTTCTTTGTATTATGCATTGCATCATCCTATTACAGTATTGTATCGCCCGCCAAAAAAGAAATGGCTAGCACCTCTCGTCAGCGGTCGAAAACGTCATAACATCAACTTAGCAGAAGCCAATGCCAATGGCGTCAGAAAATTGCTAAAAGCACTAAAAAATGGCGAGGCCATTGGTATATTGCCCGATCAAATTCCAGCCGCTGGAGAAGGGGTATGGGCAGATTTTTTCAACAAACCAGCTTACACAATGACGTTGGCAAGTAAATTAGCAGAAAAAACAGGTGCGACTATCATTATGGCTTTCGGTGAACGTCTTGCTAAAGGTCAAGGCTACGCATTGCATTTAACAAGCGTCAATTCTATAGCCACACCAACATTGCTTAACAAGGCAATCGAAACCCAAATAGCACAAAAACCAAGTCAATATTATTGGAATTACAATCGCTATAAAGTTAGTAGAAAATCTAGAGCAAAATTACACACGCATAATTCATAACTAGCAACAAAAAAGCCGAACTATTGTTCGGCTTTTTGCTTGAACTAAATTGAATTAATTAGTTGTAGCTGGCGCAGGCTCTGCAACAAAGATTTCAACACGGCGATTTTTTGCCATGTTGGCTTTTGTATCATTCGCAACCAAAGGCTCACGTGAACCACGACCTTCTGTCAAAACGCGACTAGATGCAACTCCTTTAGAAGCGAGATAATCACGCACACTATTTGCACGTTTGAGTGACAATGGGTTGTTAACGGCATCTGAGCCAGAACTATCGGTATGACCAATAATGGTCACAATTGAGCTTGGATTGTTCACTAAACCAGTAGAGAACGTATTTAATACTGACTTGAAGTTTGCATCAAGGTTAGCGCTTCCAACAGCAAAAGAAATGTCACTTGGAATGTCTAGTTTCAATCGGTTATCGCTGGTTTGCGTCACATCAATGCCAGTGCCTTGTGTTGCAGCTTCCATTTCTCTTTTCTGTGCTTCCATTTTTTTAGACCACACATTACCTGCCACCGCACCAACACCAGCACCAACAGCCGCACCAATCGCAGCGCCCTTACCTTTACCTGCAACAGCGCCAACCACAGCACCAACGCCCGCACCAATAGCGGCGCCTTTTGCTGTGCCTTTTTGTGTCTCTGTCATATTGGCACAACCACCTAATGCAAATGCTGAAATAACAGCACCAACAATCATTTTTTTAACCATTCTAATTCTCCTTTTAAGTTAAACCCATTGCGCTCATGTGAGTTCTAATCATATGAGCAAATAAATTAAGTCATCTAGCGACCTAATAACGCACCAGTCATCTATTAGGACTACTGGTCAGCTAATTTAGTGCGTTCTTTTGCCAGTTTTTTTTGAAACTTATCACTATTAAATTTGCGATAAAGCTTGATTGCTCTTCGCTCTACAGCCTGCCAAAAATCATTTGATTGCGGTTGGTAATACATTTTAAAGCGAAGATAATCTCGCTCAGTTAAACCAACATCCATACTGGAAAAATATAAAGCGGCAATATCCTTCATATTCGCTGTTGTTGACGGCGTATTGTGAATAAGTACTCGATGTAAATCAATTAAATACAGGTTAATATTTGTAAAATTCGGATTAGTTAACACTTGATTATCCAAACAAAGATGACACAAATAAAAATCACGATGATTAACACCATTTTCATGGATTTTTTTGGCTAATTTCGCCACAGCAGCAATCAACTTACGTTTCAATTTCGCATCTGGCGGATTGGCTTGCCAATTGGCACACAAATCTTCTAAAGCAATGATATCACCTAAATCTTCTGTCATCACAAACGATTGCAGATTCGCAGGATTGCAACCGCGTTGTCCATAAGCCACCAAAGGTGTGGTTGCAATGCCTAAAGAAGCGACCTTCTGAATGGCTAACACCTCAGTCATGGCGCCTAAAATGGGTTTCTTGAGTGACAGGATATTTTTCAATATCTCGCGCCAACCCACACCAAAGTGCTGCTTGATAAAATATGGCTTACCTAACAAGGTGATTTGACTGGTTTTACGTCCGGGCACATCACGAAACGCTTTGCCTTCTAGTGCCATTGCTTTATCAAAGATATCGCGCTGTTGACCATTTGCGAGTGCTTTTTGTAAGTTAGCTGGCATGTCAAATACCGTTTTTTGCGGACAATGCATGATTTTACTTACTCACCTTATTCGTCTTTTTTGCTTCAGCCAATTCAATCAAAATACGCGCCTCAGCACTGCCATCATTCGCTGACATAATATCTTTGATATAAGCCAATCCATTTTTTGCCCACTTGGGCTTTGATTTCACACCACGTGCCAATGCCTCGCGCATGGTTAACCATTCTGCATTAAATTGATGTTGATTAAATGGCATCGCCGAAACAATGCCTGCATCAGCCGCTTTCACATGGTTGGCATAACCACAACTTTCTGTCACCAACATCGGTGTGCCACAAGCCATGCCTTCTAAAATCACCAAACCAGTATTCTCACGGTAAGCAGGATGCACACACACATCTGCGCCTTGCATTAACTGTGGGATATCGGCCCTCCCTTTGGAAATCACCACATGCGCTTGCAAACCCAATTTTTTTGCCATATTGGCAAACTGCTTAGGATTGTCTTGACCAACAGCTACTAGTCTTGTATTAACGCGCAAGGTTTCAGGCATTGCCGCCAACGCAAGAATTGCACGATCCAGCCCCTTCATAGAGAAACCAGATCCCGTTAACAAATAGACAAAATCAGTTGCGCCAAAACCAAATGTTTGCCGTAAATGCTGTCGCATTTTCGTTTTGTTTTCTAAGGCAAAACGCTCTGGTGAAAGATATGGAGGAATATAGTGGAAACGTTCATCTTGCAAGCCATACCATTTTTGAAAATGCGGTTTTTCTGTCAAGGCTACTGCCAAAATATGGGTTGATGACTCTGCTGAAAAAACGGCTTTCTCACAAGCAGCAAACCATTGTGTTCTTGGCACTAAGCGATAGAAATAAGTACGCTGTGTATAGGCCCTCTCAATAAAGCACGGGTCGGCCGCAAAGTGTGCATCTAATCCTGCCATCCGGTTGTAACCGAAAATATAGTCAAAATCCTTTTTTTGAATGATGTCAAACGTCGCTTTAATAAACTTTTTATAGCGTTGATAGTTAAACCAGCCAGTTTGCGGTAATACATGTACCGCCATTTGCTTAGGCGCTTCACCCTGCCAGCTTAGGGTAAATATCTCGACTTGGTGACCGCGTTTGATTAATTCGTTGGCAGTCCGCAACATATCACGCTGCATGCCGCCAAAAGGAAAGTACTTAAATATAATGAATGCAAATTTCAATGGCCCATTATTCCAGCTAGAAAAGTGTTGATTGTATGCGAAAATAGCGCCATGAAACGAATTTTACTGGTTAAAACATCCTCATTGGGCGATGTGATTCACAATTTACCTGTTGTGACTGACATTCTACAGCAACATCCCAATGCGCATATTGATTGGGTGGTTGAAGAGGCTTTTGCCGACATTCCAAGACTACATCCCGCGGTCAAACACGTCTTTACCGTGGCTGTTCGCCGGTGGCGCAAACATCTGTTTAGCAAAAAAACCTGGTGCGAAATTGCCACATTTAAAAAACAAATTGCCCAAGAATCTTATGATTTAGTCATTGATACGCAAGGACTCATTAAAAGTGCGGTGATGTCCTCTTTTGCGCAAGGTTGCAAAAGCGGTATGGATAAAGCTTCTGCCCGCGAACCCTTTGCCAGTTATTTTTATGATCAAAAATACCCTATTGCACATAACCAACACGCTGTTACACGGAATCGAGCGCTAGCCGCACAAGCATGTCATTACCCATTATTGGATAGTAAACCGGCCTATGGCATCGCAGCTCAGAAGCTAGCGTTGGATTTGGCTTTACCACCGTCATTTGTAATTGGCTTACACGGCACTAGCAAAGACAGCAAGTTATGGCCAACTGACCATTGGGTTTCATTAGCAAAAGAATTGGCTAACCAGAAGCTCACTTTAGTTTTGCCATGGGCCAGCAACGCTGAACTGGAGCGCGCTCAAATCATTGCCGCGAATGTGCCACATGTGGTTGTACTGCCAAAACTTACTATCGCGCAATTAGCTTATATCATTCAACAGGCGTGGGCCGCCATTGGTGTGGATACAGGCTTGTCGCACTTGAGTGTTGCGTTGAATATTCCTACAGTGGCGATTTATACTGATACTAACCCAGCACGCACGGGCGTGATGGCCTCAGCCAACAGTGAAGTCGTTAATCTAGGCGGAGTCAAACAAACGCCTTCTGTTGTATCGGTGCTTGATGCCATGCATCAAATCACATCAAACTAAACGTTTTGATGAGGACTCAGCGCGTTCAGTGTTAAAACTCAGCCTATTATTTACGTAAGTGTTTAACGACATAATAGGCAAAGCCCAGCATTGCAACAACCATCATCACAATCACAATCAAACTCATCAATCCATAGTCTGTTGATATTAAATCTAGCCACACTTTCATTTCATTTACCTCTTGGTCAAAAAACAATGCAAGACTTAATATCCCACTTTAAACGGATTAATCTTTTGACCTAAAGCAAACGCCTGTTAAATAGTTCATCTCAAGAACAATCTTATAAAAATCTTCAAACCACCTTGAAATTCAGCACAGCATCTCCATATAGAGTGCAGGATTATTTAAAGGATAGGAAAATCAATGTCAGACGAACAAAACACACAAGAAGAAAACCTAGAAGCGCAAATCGAAACGGCTGAAACAGAAGAAACTGAATTGACGCCAGAAGCGCAAATCGAAGCATTAAAAGCCGAACTAGAAGAGACAAAAGCACAAGTGCTTTATGTTAAAGCAGAAGGCGAAAATATACGTCGTCGCTCTTTTGAAGATGTGGATAAGGCACGCAAATTTGCGTTAGAAAAATTTAGTGGTGAATTGCTGGCAGTAAAAGATAGTTTAGATGCCGCACTTGCAGTCGAAAGCGCAACGGTAGATAGCTATAAAAATGGCGTTGAGTTAACCGCTAAGCAATTATTAAGTGTGTTTGAGAAATTTAATATTGCAGAAATCAATCCGACTGAAGAAAAGTTTGATCCGAACAAACATCAAGCAATCAGCACGATTGAGTCAGAAGGTGAACCGAATACGGTGTTATCAGTATTGCAAAAAGGTTACACATTGAATGACCGAGTCTTGCGCCCTGCTTTAGTGGTTGTCTCAAAAGCAAAATAACCCTTTTAAGGTTCAGGATAAATACAGGACTTGAAAAATAATAAATAGTCCCAATTATTAAACCAGAGCAGTAAAAACTAATACATATTTTAAGCACAGTATTTTAGAAAGATAAGGAATAGAACATGGGTAAAATTATTGGCATTGACTTAGGCACAACAAACTCTTGTGTTTCAGTAATGGAAGGTGGTAAACCACGCGTGATTGAAAACGCTGAAGGCGCACGCACAACGCCATCTATTATCGCATATCAAGAAGATGGCGAAATTTTAGCGGGCGCACCTGCTAAACGCCAAGCAGTGACGAATCCAGAAAACACACTGTATGTAGTGAAACGTTTAATTGGTCGTCGTTTTGATGAAAGCGCCGTACAAAAAGACATCAAATTAATGCCTTACAAAATTGTAAAAGCAGACAATGGTGATGCTTGGGTAGAAGTGCGTGGTGAAAAAATGGCGCCACCGCAAGTCTCTGCTGAAGTATTACGCAAAATGAAAAAAACAGCGGAAGATTACTTAGGTGAAGAAGTGACAGAGGCTGTGATTACGGTGCCTGCTTATTTTAATGATAGCCAACGCCAAGCAACCAAAGATGCAGGTCGTATCGCTGGTTTAGAAGTGAAACGTATCATTAACGAACCAACTGCAGCTGCGCTAGCATTTGGTTTAGATAAACAAGAAGGTGATCGTAAGATTGCTGTTTATGACTTGGGTGGCGGTACATTTGACGTATCGATTATTGAGATTTCTAGCATTGATGGTGAGCATCAATTTGAAGTGCTTTCAACCAATGGTGATACTTTCCTCGGTGGTGAAGACTTTGATAATCGCATCATTGACTTTTTGGCTGATGAGTTCAAAAAAGATAATGGCGGCCTAGATTTACGTAATGATTTATTGGCAAAACAACGTTTGAAAGAAGCAGCAGAGAAAGCAAAAATTGAGCTATCTTCTAGCACACAAACAGAAGTGAACTTGCCATACATCACTGCGGATGCAACAGGACCTAAACATTTAGTGGTCAAAATCACACGCTCTAAATTTGAGAGCATGGTTGAAGATTTGATTGAGCGCACAATGGCGCCATGTGTCACGGCGATGAAAGATGCGGGTGTCACTGCTTCTGACATTACCGATGTGATTTTGGTTGGCGGACAAAGCCGTATGCCTAAAGTGCAAGCTAAAGTACAAGAGATTTTTGGCAAAGAACCACGTAAAGATGTGAACCCTGATGAAGCGGTTGCTGTTGGTGCTTCTATTCAAGGTGGTGTGTTACAAGGTGACGTGAAAGATGTGTTATTGCTAGATGTCACACCATTATCATTGGGTATTGAAACACTTGGTGGCGTGATGACTAAACTCATCAAAAAGAATACAACGATTCCAACTAAGGCATCGCAAGTATTCTCCACAGCTGAGGATAACCAAAATGCGGTCACCATTCAGGTGCTGCAAGGTGAGCGCGAAATGGCGAATGCCAACAAATCACTTGGACAATTCAACTTAAGCGACATTCCACCAGCACCGCGTGGTCAACCGCAAATTGAAGTGACATTTGATATTGATGCGAATGGTATTTTGCATGTTTCAGCAAAAGATAAAGCAACTGGTAAAGAAAATAAAATTACCATTAAAGCAAACTCTGGCTTAAGCGAAGAAGAAATTCAACGTATGGAGCAAGATGCTGAAGCGCATGCAGAAGAAGATAAAGCATTACGTGAATTAGTCGATGCGCGTAACAGTGCAGACGGTATGATTCATAGCGTGAAAAAATCATTGGCTGAGTATGGTGATAAGCTAGAAGCTGATGAAAAGTCCAAAATTGAAGAAGCAATTAAAGATTTAGAAGCCATTATCAAAGATGGTGATAAAGAAACAATCGAAGCAAAAACCAATGCTTTGATGGAAGCTTCTCAAAAATTGGGTGAGAAAATGAATGCTGACGCACAAGCCGAAGCCAATACTGAAAGTGCTCAAGCTAACCAAGGTGAGAAAACAGTAGATGCTGAAGTCGTTGATGCTGAGTTTGAAGAAGTAAAAAAAGACTAAAGCATGATGTAGTCACTCCAGTCGTTAGCGTCATCATGGATGCTAACGACTTTTATATTTAAAAATAATGTAAATAAAGTAGATACATATGGCTGATAAAAAAGATTTTTACGAGGTATTAGGCGTCAATAAAGACGCCTCGACAGAGGATATTAAAAAGTCCTATCGCAA
>JBFJJY010000023.1:0-10320 GCA_041612055.1 Methylophilaceae bacterium
ACCGGCGTCGCGGCTTAAGCGCCGGGCGCAACAGGGGAAACGAAGCCGCGCGGTTTAAGCGCCAGGATTGAGCAGTCAATTTCGTCGATCACCCGCTCGGCGGTATTTCCAATCAGGAGCCCTGGAATGCCGGTGCGAAACGCGTACCTTTCAAGCTTTACGGATTTTCGCAAATCAGGAGCTTGAGGAACTATCGCTAATTTTGCCGCAGTGCTTAACATTATTGGCAGAAGGCGGGCGATTGGTCGTGATTAGTTTCCATTCTTTGGAGGATAGAGCGGTTAAACGCTTTATTAAGAGTGAAGCAGACCGCGATAATTTGCCTTCTAACTTTCCAGTAAAGGCCAAAGATTTGCCGCAGTCACGATTGGTTGCAGTCGGTAAGGCGGTTAAGCCAAGTGAAACTGAGATACAAGCGAATCCTCGTGCACGTAGTGCTGTGATGCGCGTAGCCATGCGGACGTCGGAGCAGTAATGCAAGTCAATTTAACATTATTTATTGCGTTAATTTTAGTGGCTTTGGGTGTGGTTACATCCCAGCACGAGGCGAGAAAAATGTATGCCGAACATGAGCGCTTATTGGCGTTGGCAGAGCAATATAAAACTGAGTATGAGCAGTTGCAGATTGAGCAAAGCACTTGGGCCATGCATTCGCGAGTAGAAGAGATGGCGACAAAGCAATTGCAAATGAAGGTGCCAAATTCGAATGAAGTGCAAGTAATCGTGTTAGATGAGGTCAGTCGATAGCATGGAGTTTAAAAGGCAACAACATAAGCAACAGCATAGAACAGCGGGTCTTCCTGTCTGGCGTAGGCGCGTGCTATTGCTGTCAGTGCTGTCTGGCTTTATGTTGCTGGTCATTCAGAGCGTTAATTTGCAGAGTACCAATAAAGCTTTTCTGCAAAAAAAAGGTGGTGACCGCTATATTCGCACATTGGAGCTGCAAGCTGATCGCGGAAAAATTAAAGATAGACGTGGCGAGATTCTTGCAGGAAGCAGTCCTGTTGGTTCAGTTTGGGTAAATCCTTCTGTCGTTAAGATAACAGAAAAGCAGAAGCTTGCACTGGCTCAGCTATTAGATATCAAAGCGGCAACCCTTGATCAAAAAGTGGGCAATAAGCAAAAAGAGTTTGTTTATATTAAAAGGCGCATCTCTCCTGACTTAGCTGAAAAAGTCAACGCACTTAATATCGCAGGTATTTATTTGGAACGCGAATATAAGCGATTCTATCCAGCTGGTGAGGTGACCTCTCATGTGGTTGGTTTTACTGGTGTTGATGGTAATGGTCAAGAGGGTTTGGAGTTGGTTCGCAATAGTGAGCTAACTGGTCAAGCAGGTCAGCGACGCGTCATCAAAGATAGAGCAGGGCAGATTGTAGAAGAGTTGGAAGTGGTGCGTGAGCCAAGCGATGGTCGAGAGTTGACGTTGAGTATTGACCGACGTATTCAATATTTGGTGTTTAGAGAGCTATCTAAAGCAATTGAACAACATAAAGCTAAGGCTGGATCAGCGGTAATTTTAGATGCTAAAACGGGAGAGGTGTTGGCAATGGTTAATTTGCCAACCTATAACCCAAATAATCCAACCAATATTAAGGGAAAAACACGCAATCGGGCGTTGACCGATGTGTTTGAGCCTGGCTCTACCATGAAGCCAATCACGGCAGCGGCGGCCTTGGAGTTTGGTGGCTATTTGACCACGACAAAAGTGGATACTGCGCCTGGGTATATGACGATAGGACCAGCGACCATCCATGACACGCATTCTTATGCAGAGCTAACAGTTGCTGAGGTGGTGAAGAAGTCATCCAATGTAGGCTCTGCAAAAATAGCGTTGAGTTTAGATAAAAAGAAACTGTGGAATGTGTTTAATCAGTTAGGTTTTGGAGAGAAAACCGATATTGGTTTTCCTGGAGAAGTGCGTGGAAAAGTACGCGATTATAAAACTTGGCGACCCATTGAGCAGGCGACCATGTCTTATGGGCATGGAATTAGTGTGACTTTATTACAGCTGGCAAGAGCGTATACCGTGTTTGCAAACGATGGTGAGTTGCTGCCAGTATCGTTAATTAAATTAGATAAAGCGCCTGAGGGCCAAACCGTTTTTTCTGCTGTAGTGGCAAATAATGTTAAAGACATGCTAGAGCTTGTTGTGGAAGAAGGGGGTACAGGGACGAAGGCACAAGTCGCTGGTTACCGTGTTGCAGGCAAAACAGGCACTGCGCATAAGTTAGGTGCAAACGGCTATGAACGGGATAAGTATGTTGGTTCATTTGTGGGTTTAGCGCCTGCATCTAATCCGCGACTAATTATGGCTGTGATGATTGATGAGCCCACCAATGGCCAGTATTACGGTGGTACAGTCGCTGCGCCAGTATTTAGTAGCGTTATGTCAGAAGTATTAAGGCTATTGGCAGTGCCACAAGATGCGCCCAATAATAATGTCGTTGTGCCCCTAATTGATGCTGATGTTCAGGAGATGGTATGACGGCTTATCAGATTAACGCTAAGCCAACTGCAATCACAGCGGACAGTCGGCAAGTAGCGCCTGGTACATTGTTTTTGGCCTATCCAGGGGAAAATGCAGATGGCAGAAACTATATTGCAGAAGCCATTAAGAATGGTGCTAGCGCCGTTTTGTGGGAGCCAGAAGGATTTATTTGGAATAAAGCTTGGCAAGTTGAAAATGCGCCTGTGGCAAGCCTTAAACAAGAGGCGGGCGTCATCGCAGATCAGTTTTATGACAGTCCATCCAGCCAGTTATGGATGCTGGGCGTTACTGGTACAAATGGCAAAACGTCAGTCACACAATGGTTAGGTCAGTGTTTTAATTATTTAAACCGTCAAACAGCTGTGATTGGCACGCTTGGTAATGGCTTATTGAATCAGTTGATGCCAACAGCAAATACCACACCAGATGCGTTGTTGTTGCAAAAACTGTTAGCCAACTATGTAGAGAAAAAAATAGATGTTGTTGCAATGGAAGTTTCTTCACACGGGTTAAGTCAAGGGCGGGTCAATGGTGTGCAGTTTGATGTGGCTATTCTGACTAACTTAACGCGAGATCATCTTGATTACCATGGCACTGTTGAGAACTATGCCGCCGCTAAAGAGCTGCTATTTAAGTGGGATAGCTTGAAATCAATCGTGCTGAATAGCGACGATAATTTTGGTAGAGCAATTCAACAAAAGCTCAGTCCATCTAACGTTAAGATGCTGACTTATGGCATTGACAGTGGCGAGGTGCGTGCTTCAGACATTCGCTTTGACAACGGCGCAATTCAATTCATGGTAACGACGCCCAGCGGCAAAGCTGAATTGCAAGTGGGCTTAGTGGGTCGATTTAATGTTTATAACGTATTAGCGGTATTGGCGACTTTATTGGTGTCAGATATCACGTTTGATGATGCTATTAAAGCAGTGCAGCAGTTGAAGCCTTTACAAGGACGCATGCAACAGTTTGGAGGCGGCGAGCTACCGCTCGTTGTAGTGGATTATGCACACACACCAGACTCTTTAAAAAATGTATTGCAAGCGTTAAAAGAGGAAGTTAAACAGAAATTAATTTGCGTATTTGGCTGCGGTGGTAATCGCGATCAAGGTAAACGTGCGCTGATGGGTAAAGTGGCAGCAGAATTGGCTGATCGCATCATCGTCACCACAGATAATCCGCGTTATGAACGTGCTGAAGATATCATTCAATCGATATTGGATGGCATAGATGGTGAATGCATGGTCGAAGTGGATAGAGCCAAAGCGATTGCAACCGCGGTTAATAATGCAAAGATGGGCGATGTTGTTTTGATTGCTGGAAAAGGGCATGAAACGTATCAAGAAGTCGCTGGAAAAAAACACCATTTTAGCGATGTTGAGCAAGTGCAACAGGCATTGCAACAGTATCAGGCGGTGCTTTCATGATGAGACTATCAGAAATCGCGACGGCTATAAACGCTACGATGGTTGGCGAAGATGTCAATATTAATAGCGTCGGTACAGACAGCAGAGCAATTGTAAATCAACAGCTCTTTGTTGCGATTAAAGGTGAGCGCTTTGATGGTAACGCCTTTGCACCAGAAGCGATTAATTTGGGTGCTTCAGCAGTGCTGATATCTGATGAGCAGTTGGATGTGAGTCCGGCTATTTTGGTGAAAGACACGCGCCTTGCACTGGGTGAATTGGCACATTATTGGCGTAAAAAGTTTGATTTACCAGTTGTAGCAATTACGGGTAGTAATGGAAAAACGACGGTTAAAGAGATGGTTTCCGCCATCTTAAATGCAGCTCAAGGTAAGGTGCTGGCGACTAAAGGCAATCTTAATAATGATATTGGTATGCCTCTCACTTTGCTTAACTTGCGGGCTGAACATGACTATGCCGTGATTGAAATGGGCATGAACCATTTGAATGAAATCCGCTATTTAAGCAATATCGCTAGCCCACAAGTAGCAGTCATTAACAATGCTGGAACCGCGCATATCGGCGAGCTTGGTTCTAGAGAAGCGATTGCGCAAGCTAAGGGCGAAATTTTTGAAGGGTTGGCGACTGATGGCATTGCAGTGATTAATGCAGATGATGTTTTTGCTGACTATTGGCACTCATTAAATCAAACACGAAAAGTCATCACCTTTGGCTTGAATAGCAAAGCAGACGTGATGGCAACCTATAAGGTGTTCGCGACCCACACCCAAATTGAGCTCAAGACGCCGGAAGGTATAAGCACATTTAATATCAATGTGTTGGGAAAACATAACGTGAATAATGCATTAGCAGCAAGCGCTGTCGCAGTTGCACTAGGTATTCCTAATCACGCAATTGCACAAGGCCTGAGTGAGTTTAATGGAGTGCAAGGTCGTTTGCACTTGTATGCGGGCTATCAGCAGGCAGTTGTCATTGATGATACCTACAACGCAAACCCTGATTCGATGAAAGCAGCGATTGATGTCTTGCTTGCGCAACAAAATGCAATGGTTAAAAAATTAGTATTTGTCATGGGTGATATGGCTGAGTTAGGCGCTGAAGCGGCACAGATGCATATAGAAGTGGGGCAATATGCAAAAGAAAAAGCCGTGACCAATTTATTTAGCATTGGTCAGTTGAGTCAACTAGCAAGTGAAGCATTTGATGAGGGTGGTAAACACTTTGACGCCTTAGATGATCTGATTATGGCGGTTAAAGCGGAAATGCAAATGGGCACTTGTGTCCTTGTTAAAGGCTCTCGGTCAATGAAGATGGAGCGCGTCGTTAATGCTATTGTCAATAGCGAAAATTTAGAGGGAGTGCATTGATGTTATTAGAGCTGGCACGGTATTTAGCACAAGATATTAACGGGTTTAATGTATTTAACTACATTACATTGCGTGCGGTGATGGCAACACTAACTGCATTGATCATTTCATTTGTGGTTGGCCCAAAAATGATTAAAAAACTGACCCAGTACAAAGTAGGGCAATCAGTCCGCGATGATGGTCCGCAAACACATTTAATTAAAGCGGGTACACCGACAATGGGTGGTGCATTAATTTTGGTTGCAATAGCCCTATCAACCTTATTATGGGCGGATTTACATAACCGCTTTATTTGGGTGGTATTGGTGACTACCTTAGGATTTGGCGCGATTGGTTGGGTTGACGACTATCGTAAAGTCGTCCATAAAAATCCGAAAGGCTTGTCTGCTAAAGCAAAAATTTTCTGGCAAAGTTTAATCGGTGTTGGCGTTGGTGTTTTTCTATATCAAACAGCTGCATCGCCATTAGAAACGACGCTTATTTTTCCATTTTTTAAAAATCTAGCACTACCGCTTGGGTTTGTAGGCTTTTTGGTGCTGACCTATATGGTGGTAGTTGGTAGTAGTAATGCGGTGAACTTGACTGATGGTTTAGATGGTTTAGCCATTTTGCCAACGGTCATGGTGGGTAGCGCATTGGGTATCTTTGCCTATGTAGCGGGCCATGTTTATTTCTCAAAATATCTTGGTGTGCCTTATGTCGCAGGTGCCGGTGAGTTAATGGTGTTTTGTGCGGCGATGGCTGGCGCAGGTTTGGGATTTCTATGGTTTAACGCTTATCCCGCAGAAGTGTTTATGGGAGATGTGGGTGCATTAGCATTAGGCGGGGCATTGGGTGTGGTTGCTATTATTGTGCGCCAAGAAATTGTCCTATTTATCATGGGCGGTGTATTTGTGGTGGAAACATTCTCTGTTGCTATGCAAGTGCTCTACTTTAAATATACCAAACATAAAACGGGGACAGGCAAGCGTATTTTTCTAATGGCGCCGTTGCATCACCACTATGAACAAAAAGGTTGGAAAGAAACGCAAGTCGTTGTGCGTTTTTGGATCATTACCATGATGCTAGTGTTAGTTGGGCTTTCTGCATTGAAGATTAGATAACAATTAAATGATAATCTCACTCAACAATAAACGGGTATTAGTGCTAGGACTTGGTGAAACAGGTCTATCAGCATTACGTTGGCTATTGGCGCAAGGTGCCAATGTTGCCATCGCGGATACGCGTGATAATCCGCCAAATATTGATGCTGTGAGAACGGAGATTCCTGACGTCAGTGTTTATTTGGGTGCGTTTAATGAAGACATTCTCAAAGCGGTGGATTTATTGGTAGTCAGTCCAGGGGTTGCTTTGTCTCAGCCTGCAATTCAATCTGCAATAGAAGCTGGGGTGGCTGTAGTAGGCGATGTTGAATTATTTGCACAATATCGACCAGCGAGCGCGAAAGTGATTGCGATTACTGGCGCGAACGGTAAAACAACCGTGACGACATTGGTGGGTGAGATGTGTAAGGCCGCAGGGTTGAAAACCATAGTAGCAGGCAATATTGGTTTGCCAGTATTAGATGCCTTAACGATGGAGGCACCTGATGTTTATGTCTTAGAGCTATCCAGTTTTCAGTTGGAAACGACGACCAGCTTAGTGGTCGATGCCGCGACAATGTTGAACCTCACCGAAGATCATATGGATCGTTATGCGGATTTAAGCATGTACGCAGCGGCTAAAGCCCATATTTTTTATAAAGCCAGCCATCAAGTGCTCAATCGAGACGATGCTTGGAGCATGATTATGCAGCGCCCCACTTTAAAAATTAGCACATTTGGCTTGGATTTTGATGCTGACGGCTATGGTATCGAACATGTCAATAATGAAATCTGGTTATGTGATGGTGAACAGCATTTGATGAATGCAGCCGATTTGCCAATTAAAGGTGCACATAATGCAGCCAATGCTTTAGCGGCTATCGCGCTTTGTCGTGCTATCGGTTTGGAATATGCGCCTTTACTCAATGCTTTATATAACTTCAAAGGGCTGCCACATCGTGTGCAATGGGTGGCCAATATAGGTGATGTTGATTATTACGACGATTCTAAAGGAACCAATGTCGGTGCAACTTGCGCCGCTATTTCTGGGTTGCCACAAAAAGTCGTGTTAATCGCAGGGGGGGATGGCAAGGGGCAAGACTTTACCCCATTGCAATCAGCTGTAAGTCAAAATGCACGCGCAGTGGTTTTAATCGGGCGTGATGCCGCATTAATTGAGCAAGTGTTGCTTGCAACGGAAGTGCCGATGTATCACGCTCAAGATATGCAAGAGGCTGTCGTGATTGCTAGGCGCATGGCCCAAGCAGGCGACGCGGTATTGCTCTCACCAGCTTGCGCGAGTTTTGATATGTATAAAAATTACATCAGCCGAGCTGAAGCCTTTATTAGCGCAGTCAAACAGCAGGAGGTGGCGACATGCTAAGCCCAGTACTCCAAGCACGTGAACGCATAACAGTTAAGGCTTATGACCAGCTATTGTTATGGATTACGTTAGCTTTGCTCGGCTTGGGTCTTGTGATGGTCTATTCAGCTTCTATTGCGATTGCTGAGGCTAACGCATCCATTGGTCATCAAAGTACCTATTATTTAGTCAGACAAGCGATTTTTATTGGTATTAGTCTGGTTGCGAGTTATGTTGCTTTTCAGATACCAATGGAGTGGTGGCAAAAAATGGCGCCGCATTTATTTTTATTCGCGATTGCTTTATTAATCTTAGTGTTAATTCCAAGCGTAGGCAGAAACATTAATGGCAGTCAACGCTGGCTATCATTATTTGTGATTAATCTTCAACCATCCGAATTTATGAAGCTTTTTGCAGCAATGTATGTGGCGGATTATGCCGTACGAAAATCAGCGCAAATGGACAGCATCGTCAAAGGTTTTTTACCCATGGTTGCCGTCATGATTTTAGTCGGATTTTTACTATTAAGAGAGCCAGACTTCGGTGCACTTGCAGTGGTGGCCAGTATTTCAATTTCCATTTTATGGTTAGCAGGTATTAATGGTTGGATTTTTGTTGGGTTGATTGCTGTTCTGCCTGTCGCTGTTTATTTCTTAATTGTGAGCTCACCGTATCGCTTACAACGGGTCATTGGTTTTATGGATCCTTGGGCAGATCCGTTTGGTAAGGGCTATCAACTATCGCATGCACTCATTGCATTTGGTCGTGGTGAATGGTTTGGTGTCGGTCTAGGAGCCAGTGTAGAAAAATTGTTGTATTTGCCAGAAGCGCATACCGATTTCTTATTTGCGGTGATTGCAGAAGAGTTAGGTTTTGTTGGCGTGGTGACCGTGCTTTTCCTCTTTGCTTGGCTAGTGATTCGAGCCTTTGGTATTGGTAAAGAGGCGGCGGCTAATGAACAATATTTTTCTGCTTTATTGGCACAAGGGATTGGCGTTTGGATTGGCGCTCAAGCCATTATCAACATTGGCGTGAATATGGGTGTGTTGCCAACCAAAGGATTAACGCTACCACTGCTGTCTTTTGGCGGTAGCGGCATCTTGGCAAACTGTATCGCAATTGCAGTTTTATTGCGCATTGATTATGAAAATCGATTGATTCAGAAAGGCTTACCTGTATGACGCCTAATCAATCAAAAGCAACATTAATGGTGATGGCTGGTGGCACAGGTGGCCATGTCTATCCTGCAATGGCAGTAGCGGATTATCTGCAGGCGCAAGGTTGGCAGATTGTCTGGTTGGCAACTGAAGGTGGGATGGAAAATCGTTTAATAGCAGATAAATCTTACGAAAAAGCCATGATGACCATGCGAGGTGTGCGTGGGAAAGGTGTGCTTGGCTGGATACTATTGCCGTTTAAATTGCTATTGGCATTTAAGCAAAGCATGAGTGCAATCTTAAAATATCAACCGAATGTGGTGTTGGGTATGGGTGGCTTTGCCGCATTCCCTGGCGGCTTAATGGCTAAAGTATTAAGTAAGCCTTTGGTCATTCATGAGCAAAATTCAGTTGCAGGATTGACCAATAAAACATTAAGTTATGTTGCAAACAAGGTACTAGCAGCTTTTCCTGCTGCGTTTGGCGATAAGGCTGCCTTGGTTGGTAATCCTGTTCGCGCTGAGATTAATCAACTGCCATTGCCTGAAGTGCGGTATGCAAACAGAACAGGCAAGTTGAAATTATTAGTGGTCGGCGGAAGTTTGGGTGCCGCAGCTTTAAATGAGGTATTACCGAAAGCATTGGCAACATTACCAGAAGCATTGCGTCCAGAAGTGGTGCACCAAGCAGGTGAAAAACACATCGCAATGCTAGAAAGCAATTATCAACAAGCAGGTGTTTCGGCTGATACAAAAGCTTATATCCAAGATATGGCAGCACACTATGCTTGGGCAGATATGGTGATTTGTCGCTCAGGCGCATTAACCATTGCAGAGTTGGCTTGTGTTGGTGTTGCCAGCATTTTAGTGCCATTCCCTTATGCGGTAGACGATCATCAGACTACAAATGCACAATATTTGAGTGAAAACGGTGCAGCGATATTAATTCAACAAACAGCATTTAGTGTGGAAAAAGTCAGTGAAATATTAAAACAACTAACACGTGAAACTTGCTTGAAAATGGCAAAAAATGCGCGTGATCTAGCGAAGCCTGAAGCAACTATATCTGTTGCCGAAACCTGCATGGCGCTAGCGGGAGTAAAAGCATGAAACATAAAGTAAAAAACATTCATTTTGTCGGTATCGGCGGTATCGGGATGAGCGGGATTGCAGAAGTCCTTATTAATCTAGGTTTTAATGTGAGCGGATCTGATCTTGCTAGCAACGCAACGACCAAACGATTGGAAAGCTTTGGTGCAAAACTGTATCAAAATCATGCAGCAGAAAATTTGGGGAATGCCGATGTCGTGGTGGTTTCAACTGCGGTGAGCGAAGACAATCCTGAAGTGGCTGCCGCGAGAGAACGTCGTGTGCCTGTAGTGCCGCGCGCATTAATGTTAGCGGAGTTAATGCGATTCAAGCAAGGAATTGCGA
>JBFJJY010000024.1:0-10256 GCA_041612055.1 Methylophilaceae bacterium
CCGCTCGCAAGCGTCCTTGTTGTGTAAGCAATGTGATTCGCTTGCAGATTCGCCTCCATTGCTGGCATATCCGTACAGGTAAACGACACATGATCAAATGTGCCATGCACATGCAATTGTGGTGGCTCAGGCGTTTTATACTCCGCTAAATGCACCACATCATTGTTACCAATATAAAGCCAATAACCATAAGTTGTGCTAGCCACACGCTTACCAACAGTCAGCCCTAAAATATCGCAATAAAAATCGCGTAACAAATGCATGGTGTCACGGTCAGTGCGGAAGTTGACATGATTGATTTCGGTTAACGGCATAAGCACTCACTTTTTAGTATCTAAAATACAAGTTTAATCAATAGAGCAGTATAGTATAAAGACTAAGCCTCTCAAGTTAAACAATAAACAGGTTAATACAAACAGATATTTATTCATCGAACAACAGGTTCAAGCCATAGCTTGGTTGATGCATATCCTTTGTGTGAACCTTCTTCATATACTGCTTATTATCAAAGAAAAATTCAACAGCAGACTTAGGTTTACCTAAGTAAAAGCCTTGCAAAATATCGCAGCCCAAGCTGCTGAGCAAGTCTTTTTGCTCGGGTGTTTCCACACCTTCTGCAACCACTTTAAGGCCAAACTGACGACCTAATGAAATAATCGCCGAAACCAGCAGCCCATCCTCACTGTTGGTACAAACCAAGTTGACAAAAGCCCTATCTATTTTTAACTCGCTAGCAGGAAAACGCTTCAAATATAACAAACTTGAGTAACCTGTCCCAAAATCATCTATGGATATTTTCACACCTAAATCAGCAATTTCTTGTAATACAATCAAACTATGTTCCACATTCTGCATGGCTGTCGATTCAGTGATTTCTAATGTTAGGCACTTTGCGGGAATACCCCAATACGCTAATGATCTAACGACACCCTGATAAAGGGTTTCTTGTAAAAACTGTACCGAAGATATGTTTACCGCCACATTCATCTCTTCATACCCTAAAGCGCGCCATTCTTTTATTTGGCGACAAGCTTGATCTAACACCCAATCGCCGATATCAACAATCAACCCTGACTCTTCAGCTAACGGAATAAATTTCGTTGGCGAAATAAATCCATGTTTAGGATGCTCCCATCGCAGCAGCGCTTCTGCACTATGAACACAACCTTTTTTTACATCAAATTTAGGCTGGTAATAGAGCGATAATTGGTTTAACTCTATCGCGTGCCTTAGCTGTGAAATCAGCTCTAAATTGCGTGCCGCATCCACATTCATCGCGTCCTCATAATAGCGGTAGCCATTCTTGCCAGATTGTTTTTTATGTTGCAATGCGACATCGGCATGGAATGAGATATCCTCATAACTCTCTCCGTTAACAAAAGAAACAGCAATACCAACACTCGCAGAGACAACAAGCTCTCTACCGTCAATAACAACAGGTGCTTTCACCCCCGTAATAATTTCTTCTGCAAGCACTGCAGCATCTTCTGGTGCCACTTGCTCCAGCACCACTGCAAACTCATCTCCTGCTGTTCTAGCAACTGTATGTTGTTTTTCTACAATCGAACGTATTCTGTGAGCAGCTTCCTTTAAAAAGGCATCTCCCACTGTAGGTCCCATTGAGTCATTAATCGATTTAAAGCCATCTAAGTTAATCGCCATATAGATAACCAAATGTTTATGATGATTCGCTTGATGCAATGCTTGTTTAACGCGCTCCTCTAACAACACCCTATTAGGAAGCTTAGTCAACTGGTCATACAAGGCTTGTGTTTTTAACTGCTGATTTGCCGCATCCAAAGACTGCATAAAAAATGTCGCTCTTGTATCAAAAACAGAAGCCAGCTTTGACACAAAGAACAACATTAAACTGCAAAAACCAACCAATACCGCTAAAACTTCGGTTTGAAGACCTAAACCCGCCGCTCCGCATATACTATTGGCTGGAAACTGTGCCGCCATCATGCCGGTATAATGCATGCCCACAATCGCCATCCCCATTAGCGTTGCAGCCACTGCCTTGCTTAAATAAAATGCTTTGGTGCGCACACGCATCCATAAAATAATATGTAATGCTGCATATGAGGCGCCAATGGCAAGCAAAACTGATAAAATCAAAAAATTCGTTTTATATTGGATGGCTGGAAACATCTGCATGGCTTCCATGCCAGTATAGTGCATGGTAGAAATACCAAACCCCATCAAAATAGCACCGACTAGAATACGCTGCTGCTTAATGTGTTGGGCCGAGACCTGCCATAAAGCAAAATAGGAAACAACAACCGCAATCACAAGCGACACAAACGTTAAACCAAAATCATAGCCCAGCTCAATTGGCAAACTAAATGCCAACATCCCAATAAAGTGCATAGACCAAATGGCGACCCCCATTGCGAGTGAACCACCCACATGCCACCACTTTTTATGTTGCGCAATATACATCCGCTCCGCCATGCTGAGTGCAGTATGTGAGGCTAAAACTGCCACCACTAGCGAACAGGCTACTAATACAAAATTATAATTTCCAACTAACATCTATCCACTACACCTATCTTTCACCGCTAAGCGACACGAATAAACAGTTGAATGCTTAACAATTGATTCGCTTAACAATATTATGCCAATGGCAATCAGCTGGGCTGTGCCATATAATTGAACATATCGTTTTATGTAAAATTCATACTTAAGAAGAAAGTAAGAAATATGTTGCTTCCGCCCCGTTCACTTTCAGCCATAGCTGAAAGTCATTGAGTAAACGAAGCAGAAAAGCTTAGTGTGTTATTGATTGGGGCAGTTTAGCGTAAGCAAAGCCTAACCTGTAAACCCATTTATAGAATTATTGTTGAACACTTGCGAAGTGGATGACTTCATCCACACTCCTTATCGCGCGCGAATTGTACACTATTCTCCGTCAAATTGACATAACGCAAAAATGTTTAACCCTTTAGCTGTTAAACGATGCATACCGCCTAGGTCAGGCAAGTCGATTACAAACCCACACCCAATCAACTCGCCACCCAGTTTCTGGATCAGCGCAACAGCCGCCTCCGCAGTTCCACCAGTTGCAATTAAATCATCGATTAATAAGACTTGCTCACCAGCCTTAATCGCATCGGTATGGATTTCTAAATGGTCAAGACCATACTCCAATTCATACTCTTGAGAAATCGTTTCTGCTGGCAACTTACCGACTTTGCGTACGGGCACAAAACCAACCCCCAATTTATAAGCCAACGCCGCACCGATAATAAAACCACGCGCTTCGATACCTGCAATTTTGTCTATGGGTTGATTTTTATATTGTTCTACTAAACCATCAATCACCATTGCAAAACCCTGTGCGTCTTGCAATAAAGTGGTGATATCGCGAAACATAATGCCCTGTTTAGGGTAGTGGGGGATGGTGCGGATTAGGGATTTGAAAGACATACTCGCAATATCTTACTGTAATTGTTTTTGCAACTCTTCATGTGAATCAAGTGTTTCCTCTTCCTTGTATATTGATTCATATTTAATGACAACTCTAGCTCTTTTAAGTGCGTGCTCTACTTCAGCTTCTGTTGGTTTCTTTTCCCCTGTAAATCTGATTGCTACCAAATCCTTTTCTTGGTTGGCTGGCATCATATAACCAACACCTAAATACGTTCCACTATCAAAATAAAATTGATAGTTTTGAAATACAATCGCAAGAGCCTTTTTATGAGGCTCTAAAAACATACCAGTTATTTTTTGACCATCCACATAGATACCAAAAGATTTAATTTTAGCTGGACCTAAACCATTATTATGGATTTTAACGGCAAGATAGTCTTCACTTAATGTTCTCCAAGTCGACAAATAAGGTTTAACTGAGAGCTTGTCGTGAATTATAGAAGATCGTGTTTGCCAAATAGTAAAGCCTAACGCACATATAGCTATGACTAAGCTAGATAAACCAACCAAGAGATCACAGTTTACACACATATTACTCTCCTAAAATACAAATCGCGCCGCGCGGACTAGGCGCAGGCGCGAAGGCAGTACTAACAGTACGACTAGCGCTTGCAACGACGTCCGAGCAAGCGAGTTGCATTTTATGCAGGCGTATTTTGTTGGCGGATGCGTATATGTAATTCACGCAACTGCTTCTCATCCACCGCACTCGGCGCATGCGTCATTAAACACTGTGCTTTTTGTGTTTTTGGGAAGGCAATCACATCACGAATCGACTCTGCACCTGCCATGAGTGTGACCAAGCGATCTAAACCAAATGCTAAGCCGCCGTGTGGTGGCGCGCCATATTGTAGCGCCTCAAGCAAGAAGCCAAATTTCTCTTGCGCTTCTTCATCTGAAATATTGAGTGCTTTAAACACTTTGGCTTGTACGTCTTGTTTATGAATACGCACCGAACCGCCGCCCACTTCCCAACCGTTTAGCACCATATCGTAGGCTTTAGATAAACAAGCGCCTAGATCGGTTTCTAATAAGGCTTCGTGACCATCTTTAGGTGATGTGAATGGATGATGCAATGCATTCCAACGACCACTTTCTTCATCATGCTCAAACATTGGGAAATCAACCACCCATAACGGCGCCCATTTGCGGCCATCCACATGGCCTTTATCATGACCAACTTTTTGACGTAATGCGCCAAGCGCTTCGTTAACCACTTTAGTGGTATCTGCGCCGAAGAAAATGATGTCGCCATTTTGAGCGCCTGTGCGCTCCATAATCGCTTTGAGTGCTGTCTCATGAATATTTTTCACGATAGGGCTTTGTAAGCCTTCTTCGTTCAATTGCGTCACATCATTCACTTTGATGTAAGCCAAACCTTTTGCGCCGTAAATTTTGACAAAATCCGTGTAAGCATCAATTTCTTTACGGCTGATTTCTGCGCCTTTTGGTACGCGAATCGCCGCCACACGACCATTGTCGCTATTGGCTGGACCTGAGAACACTTTAAAATCGACATCTTTCATCACATCAGAAAGCTCTGTGATTTCTAATATTACGCGCATATCTGGCTTATCTGAGCCATAACGGCTCATGGCTTCTGCGTATGGCATACGTGGAAATTCAGCTGGCAAATCAACGTTTTGTACTTTTTTGAGCATCTGACGAATCATCTCTTCAACCAGCGTCATGATGTCATTTTCTTCTAAAAACGAAGTTTCCAAGTCAATCTGGGTAAATTCTGGCTGACGGTCTGCACGCAAATCTTCATCACGGAAGCATTTGGTAATTTGGAAATAGCGGTCAAAACCTGCCACCATTAATAACTGTTTAAATAATTGCGGTGATTGTGGCAATGCAAAGAATTCACCATGATGCACACGTGATGGTACCAAGTAATCGCGCGCGCCTTCTGGCGTACTGCGGTTAAGCATCGGCGTTTCGACTTCGATAAAACCGTTGTCATCTAAATAGTCACGAATCACTTTTGAAACGCGATAACGCAACTTCATGTTTTCTTGCATTACTGGGCGACGTAAATCGATATAGCGATGCTCTAAACGTACTGTCTCGGTCAATGTATCATCATCTAGCATAAATGGTGGCGTCAGTGATGGATTCAGAATTTCAATCTCACTGGCCAACATTTCCACTTCACCTGTTGGAATGTTTTTATTTACAGTCCCTTCAGGACGTGCACGCACTTTACAAACGACTTTCAACACAAACTCATTACGCACGGATTCTGCAATGGCAAATGCTTCTTTGGTATCTGGATCAATCACGATTTGCGCCATGCCTTCGCGGTCGCGTAAATCAATAAAAATCACGCCGCCATGGTCACGACGACGATGCGCCCAACCACAAAGGGTAACAGTTTGTCCAATAAGTTCGCGGTTAACGTGTCCGCAGTAATGTGTACGCATCATAATATTTAATCTATTTGTTTAAGTTAAAGTGATTTAGTTTGTTTGGCTTTTGCCAATGATTTTATGTCCGGCACTACTGTGCCCATGCTAATAATATATTTCAAGGCTTGATCAACACTCATATCAAGCTCTACCACATTTTTTTTCTCTATCATCAAGAAATAGCCGCCAGTTGGATTTGGTGTTGTCGGCACATAAACGCTGACATAATCTCCTTGCAAGTGATTGCTGACATCACCACCAGGTTCTCCTGTCAGAAAGGCAATGGTCCATGACCCTTGTCGTGGAAACTCAATCAACAGCGCTTTGCGAAAGGCATTACCCGAATCAGAAAAAATCGTATCCGACACTTGCTTTACACTGGCATAAATAGACTTCACCACTGGCACACGCGACAGCATTGCTTCCCACAACAAGATTAACTGCTGCCCAAAAATATTGGTAGCAATCAAGCCCGTTAAAAAAATGATAGCTATGGTTAAGATGGCGCCTAAGCCGACCATACTAAAGCCGAATAGCTGTTGTGGTCGCCACTGTTCAGGCAACAACAGCAGGCTTTGATCCATTGTTTGAATCAATGAACTTAATACCCAAAAAGTAATGACCACGGGCACCAACACTAGTAAACCAGTAATAAAGTATTTTTTCATTAGAATCAAATCATTAGAGAATAATTATTTAATGGCAAGCACAACCTGGACTGCAACTGGCAGCAGCTGGTGCTTCTGCTGTTTTTTCAGATTCAGCTTTGGTTTGCGCTTTCGGCTTATCTTTAAAATCTGTTGCATACCAACCCGTTCCACTCAACTGAAAACTGGGCGCAGACAGCATTTTAGAAAAAGCCGCCTGTTTGCAGCTTGGACAATCCATAATGCTAACATCACTAATTTTGCGCATCACTTCATCTTGATGTCCGCATGCAATACATTTGAAATCATAAATTGGCATATAAAGGTAAATGGCTAAAGTTAATCAAAAGCGAGATTATAACTGATGTAACCCAATTGGTTAATCTATTCAAGTGTTTAGACTGATAAATGCTCCAAATTACAACAGCCATAAAAAAAGACCTTCACGAGAAGGTCTTTTAAGCACTTCTAATGATTCAATCAAAACGGAATATCATCATCAAAGTTATCAAACGCTGCGGCACCTGCTGCTGGTGCAGATGAAGCTGGCTGAGCGGCTGGTTTATTAGCTGGTTGTCTTGCCGGCGTTTGGTCAAAATCATCTGGCGGACTGGCTTGGCCGCCGTCATAGCTAGCGCCACCACCTTCACGACCACCTAACATTTGCATTTGGTCGCCAATGATTTCTGTTGAGTAGCGTGTTACGCCATCTTTTTCCCATTTGCGGGTTTGTAAACGGCCTTCAACATATACTGGACGGCCTTTTTTTAGATACTCGCCAGCAATTTCTGCTAAACGACGATACATGACAATGTTGTGCCACTCTGTTTTTTCTTGCTTAACGCCGCTTTTATCTTTCCAGTTTTCTGTCGTGGCAATACTAAAGTTACACACAGCTTCACCATTTGGCATGTAACGCACTTCCGGGTCACGTCCTAGGTTACCAACTAATATTACTTTATTGACTGATGCCATTATTTACTCCCTATCAATTTCAATATATTTTGCTCTATTGCAGCCTGCGCTTCAACCGTTTGTTGATTATTAATTTTAACAATTAAAGTGCTTTCTTGTGCCAATACGGCAACCTCTTCTACACCAGCCATCTTTTCGACTGACTGTTTCAATTTAGCCGCTTGTTTTTCTCCCAATGCTTCTACATGATACATCTTTGTTTTAACGCTAGGGGGTGTTTTCATGCCAAAAGCAGAGATTAACCAAATGCCCATTAATACGGAACAAAAGATAAACACACTTGCAAATCCATAATGGCCAGACAAAAAGCCACCGACCACTGCACCAATAAAAATACCGAGTGATTGCGCCGTGTTGTGCACACCGATTGCCGTTCCTTTTGAGGCGGCAGGTGCCATTTTAGAAATGAGCGACGGTAAGGTTGCCTCTAACAAATTAAATGCCAAAAAGTAGAAAAATAAAGCAATCACAACGCCCCAAAAATGATGAATGTTGGCAGCAAACAATAGCTGGGCAAACAACATGGTGGCAACCGCACCAATGAACACGGGTTTTAATTTTGCCTTTTTTTCACCATAAATAATGGCGGGCAACATTAAGACAAACGAAATAGTCAACACTGGCAAATAAACAAGCCAATGCTGATTTTCACTCATGCCGCTGGTTTCTTTTAACGCAAAAGGCACGACCACAAACATCGCCATTTGCGCTGCGTGCAAGCTAAATGCGCCAAAATTAAGGCGAAGTAATTGAGTATTACCAAGGACTTCTTTGATTTTGTCTGGCGCTGTTTCGGTATCTGAATGAAAGTGGCTATTGACCGGATCTGGCACTAAAAACTTCACGACAGCAATCGCAAAGAGTGACAAAATAGCTGTCATCCAAAAGATACCTGGCACGCCGATGGATTGGTTGAGCAAAGGCCCTGCCACTAATGACAGCGCGAAAGTAACACCGATGGTACCACCAATGGTTGCCATGGCTTTGGTGCGATGCTCTTCTCTTGTCGAATCAGCAACCAATGCCATCACCACGGCAGAAACAGCACCCGCGCCTTGAATAGCGCGGCCAATAATGACGGTGATAATGTCCGTGCCCATTGCGGCCACCACACTACCAATGACAAAAATCAGCATGCCGACATAAATAACTTTTTTACGTCCATATTTATCACTGGCGATACCAAAAGGAAGTTGTAATAACACCTGTGTTAAGCCATACGCACCAAGCGCCAAACCAACCATGGCATGGTCGTTTCCGCCTTCTAGCGTTTGTGCATAAATGGCAAAAATCGGCAGAATTAAGAACATGCCAAGCATGCGTAAACCATAAATAGCGGCTAAACTGATGGTTGAACGTTGTTCTGCTGAAGACATCTTTTCAGAAATTTGCATGAAACCTTAGCTGAAATCAAAATAATTGCGTATATTAGCAGGTCGCCCCAATTTTTAGTTAAAGCAATGATGGAATTTATCAAAATTCGCGGTGCGCGCACCCACAATTTAAAAAACATTTCTCTCGATATTCCGCGTAATCAATTGGTTGTGATTACAGGCTTATCGGGCTCTGGTAAGTCTTCTTTGGCATTTGATACGCTCTATGCCGAGGGTCAACGACGTTACGTTGAAAGCTTGTCTGCTTACGCAAGACAATTCTTAGCGCGGATGGACAAACCTGATGTTGATTTAATTGAAGGTTTATCACCTGCGATTTCTATCGAGCAAAAATCCACCTCTCACAACCCACGTTCCACTGTTGGCACGGTGACTGAGATTCATGATTACTTACGTTTACTCTATGCACGCGCAGGCGATCCAGAATGTCCTGAGCATGAAATTAAATTAGAAGCACAAACCGTCAGCCAAATGGTCGATGCGATTTTAAAACTGCCAGAAGAGACCAAATTAATGATTTTGGCGCCTGTGGTTTCTAATCGCAAAGGTGAGCAACTCGATTTGTTTGACGATTTGAAAGCGCAGGGCTTTGTCCGATTAAGAGTGGACGGCACTATTTATGAAATCGATGAGCTTCCTAAGTTAGCTAAAACCAGCAAACACAATGTTGACGTAGTAATCGACCGCCTAAAAATACGTGATGATATGAAACAACGTATTGCTGAAAGTTTTGAAACGGCACTCAGATTAGCAGATGGTAAAGCCATTGCTTTAGAAATGGATACCGAACAAGAACATCTTTTTTCTGCCAAGTTCTCATGTCCGCTATGTGATTACTCACTTGCAGAGTTAGAACCACGCTTATTCAGTTTTAATAGTCCATTAGGCGCCTGCCCAACCTGCGACGGATTGGGTAATGTTAACTTTTTTGATCCTGAGCGTGTCGTCGCATTTCCTACTTTATCCTTAGCGAGCGGAGCTATTAAGGGCTGGGACAAGCGGAATCAATTTTATTTCCAAATGTTATCCAGTTTAGCCGCACATTATGGTTTTGATTTAGAAACCGCATTTGAAGACCTGACACCTGAAGCGAAAAATATATTGCTAAATGGCTCAGGCAAAGAACAAATTGAGTTTAGATACATCAATGAGCGCGGTACTTTTTTTACTAAAGCGCATAGCTTTGAAGGTATTTTAAATAATCTTCAACGTCGCTATCGTGAAAGTGATTCAGCCGCTGTACGTGATGAATTGTCAAAATATATCAACGTTTCTAGCTGTCCTGATTGTAGTGGTACACGATTGCGTCGTGAAGCACGTCATGTCAAAGTTGGCGGAAAAAATATTCATCAAATCTGTGAAGTGCCATTAAAGCAAGCGCATCACTTTTTTGATAC
>JBFJJY010000025.1:0-10206 GCA_041612055.1 Methylophilaceae bacterium
ATGCTAACTGTATGCTCAGAAAAGGTAATATTTATGCTTTCAGTTTATGATTTAACTGATGTTCGACTGCTGATTTGCCGATATCGAAACCATTCAAAACGTCCATACAAGCGTAAAATAAATCCATGAAAACGATTCATCTTCTTCGCCATGCCAAATCTGACTGGAGCAATGCTGCACTCGCCGATATCAATCGACCATTAAATGCACGTGGTAATCACACCGCAAAAATGATGGCGCCAGCATTGATTAAAGCGGGTTGCAATTTCAATCATATCTTTTGCAGCCCTGCTGTTAGAGCGCAATCAACAATTACTTTGATTAGTGAGCAACTACCAGAAGCATTCATTCAATGGAAAACTGATGATGCTTTGTATACCTTTAATAGTGATGATTTGTTGTCATGGTTTCAAACTTTAGATGAATCCATATCAGAGCTGTTAATGATTGGTCATAACCCAGCATTGACCGACTTTTGTAACCATCTAAGTGGCGCCGACATCGCCAATATTCCCACCTGCGGCTACGTTAAACTGGTGAGTGCGGAACCATGCAGTTGGTCTCAGATGAATAAAACCGATTTTAAAATAATGTCGTTTATCAAACCTAAGGAATTAATGTTACCCTAGATTGTGTAATGTCTGACTGATGTCATCATTGCAAAGGAGAGTGTTATGTTTAGTCATCCCTCATTAGTGACTCGTATTGCCATTGGCAAATCTATTGGATTTGCATTTGGATTGATTGGATTTATCTCATTGCCCTACTTTTGGCCTGATGTTAGTTTATTGCTAAGAGTCGGCATTCTATTCTGGTATACCACGCTTGGTGCGATTATTGGTGTGTTTGGTGTCATTACCTACCATCCTGTTTTAAGATTACCAATGCCGTGGTGGATACGTGCCCCATTAATTGGCGGCTGGATGAATTTTGTTTTAACATTTTTTGCCTATGACGCCATGCAAACGCTGCTCGTTAGCATGTTTGGTTATAACGGTGCGTTAAACTCACCGTTCTGGTTTGTCGCTGAAGGTGCGATGATTGGCTTAATCATGGGCTTTTTAACAACACACTTTGGTGGTGAAGGAAAAGAGATTATTGATGACCGCTAAATCCCAAAGTAAGCAATAGGATAAGAAGGGAGACTTAAAGATGACAACACCTCATTTAATAAGCACGATGATTATTGGCTTGTGTTTATCTGGTTTGGCTATTGCGGCAGAAATTGATGCCTCGCCAAAAGACATTGACTACGACTATAGCGATGATGAAGTATCACAGTGCGGGGTAAAGAAATCAGATAAAGAGTTGTTAGCGGCAGCTGAGCCTGAGCCGGCAAAAACTGTAGATATTAGTTATGTATCGGGCGGCATTTGTGCAGAAGAAGTGAATTTTATGAAAGGCATTGCACAACACTTCCCACTCGAAGTCGTGTTTGTTCAACAAGAACAAGGCAAAGAAGTGTATCTGGCCGATGTTGCTGTTAGTCTACAAAACGCCAAACAAGAAGAAGTATTATTCGTCGCGACTGAAGGGCCATTTTTATTGGTGAATTTACCTAACGGCAAATACACCATCTATGCGACCTATCACAATGTTAAACAAACAAAACAAGTGAATATCACAAAAAAACATAGTCGCATTGTATTCTTATGGGAAGACAAGCCAATGGATAACGTCACGCCAGACTAAATGCAAACAACACGTTTGCTTATTGACGCCCTAGTGCTGTCATGAACATAATGCTAGCTTTCGCACCTCACCTATCCTGATATGCAACAAGAAAAATCTGGCCAACTGCACCCCTCTTGGCAAGCGGTTATTGGCCAAGAGTTTGAGCAACCTTACATGCAACAGCTGCGGACTTTTTTAAAACAAGAAAAAGCAGCTGGCAAGGTGATTTATCCGCCTAGCCCATTGATTTTTAATGCGTTTAATCACACGCCTTTTGAGTCGGTGCGTGTCGTCATTATTGGACAAGATCCTTATCATGGGCAAGATAACGGTCAACCACAAGCGCATGGCTTGTGCTTTTCTGTCCCTATCGGCGTCAAACCGCCACCATCGCTAGTGAATATTTTTAAGGAAATTAAAACTGACCTTGGCATTAACATGAGCGGACGTGGTGATTTATCTCCATGGGCAGCACAAGGTGTTTTGCTATTAAATGCAACATTGACTGTGCAACAAGCCAATGCAGGCTCGCATCAAAATCGTGGCTGGGAAACCTTTACCGATGCCGCTATTGCTGCATTAAATGCGCGGCGCGAGCATTTGGTTTTCGTGTTGTGGGGTAGTTATGCGCAAAAGAAAGGTGCTGCCATTGATACCAACAAGCATTTGGTACTGCAGTCCGTTCATCCTTCTCCACTCTCTGCTCATCGCGGCTTTTTTGGCAACCATCAGTTTTCGACCATTAATCAATATCTAGAAAGCCATGGGCAAACGCCAATTGATTGGCAGCTTTAGCGTTTTGCCGTTTACATGTCATATAATTCACACAATAGATGCTGTATGATTATTGCATCATTAACTCCACCAAATCTGAAGGACTTTTGCATGCGTTACGCACCGATTGTTGTGATTGCTACGTTGGCATTATTAAGCAACTTTGCTTATGCCGATTATGCGGTGTGTTATGAGCCTTCTCCTAACCTGAGCACGTTTGGTGATGCTTATTATGATTTAGAAAACACCAGTGTGCTGTCTGAGGAAGACAAAAATAGAATTAATGCTTTCTTTAACGCATTGACTGGCAACTGGAAAGGTGAGGCACGCACGATAGAATGCCGAGGCCCAGATAGCGCACCGCAAATGAAATCTAACGATGCCATCATCACCGCCCAAGCGCAGATGAACTCCACCATTGCATTGTCGATTAATGCAAGCAAACACTATGTTGAACAAGGTATTAAAAAATCAGACCCTGTCTCTTTGTTAGGCAATACCTCAGTTTTTGATTTTGAGTTTGCTGATGATAATCACCTGGTTTTTTCAGAAAAATATAGAAGATTAAATAGACCAGTAAAAAAACCTAACTCCAATGCAACCAGCAGTAATTTAAGCACCATTATTAATAAAATTACGGGTAATACAAAAACTGAAAATACAACGACAAAAGTACCTGAGACCAGAAAGCTAAGTCGCATTACTGAAACCGTTTATAACGTAAAACTTCAGAATAATACGTTCACTCTTTCAAGGTCTTATTACACCAATGGCGTGTTTACTGGTGCAGACCTATGGACGTTATTCAGAGATTAATAGGGTAAATAATGTGAGCTTAGCTGCTAATAAACAAAATGCGATTGCGTTTTATCGCACTGCTTATTTAGGGGAGCCCGCTAAAGCCGTTGCGCAATATGTGGGTGCAGAATATATTCAGCACAACCCATTAGTTGGTAATGGCAAACAAGCGTTTATTGATTATTTTGAAGAGATGGCGCGTGATTATCCAGATAAAACCATTACCTTTGTTCGTGCAATCGCAGAAAATGATTTGGTTGCTTTGCATACTCATCAAGTCTGGCCAGGCAATGATGAGTATGTCACGATGGATTTTTTCCGTTTCGATGCCAATGGCAAAATTGTTGAGCATTGGGATGCTATTCAAGGGGTGCCTAGCACAACAAAAAATGGTAACTCCATGTATTAACTAGCAATGATTAACCGCGCTCGTATGCCTGTAAAGCAATCAACATGAATCATAAAGCCAGCGTTGCCAATGTTTTTACCACCTTTCTTAAATTAGGGCTTACCTCGTTTGGTGGGCCGATTGCACATATTGGCTACTTTCGAAAAGAATTAGTTGAAAAACAACAATGGATAGATGAACACCAATTTAGCCAATTGCTTGCCATCTGCCAATTTCTACCAGGGCCTGCCAGCAGTCAATTAGGCTTTTCACTTGGCTTATTACGCGCTGGCTGGCTGGGCGCAATCGCCGCTTTTACGGCGTTCACCTTACCTTCGGCACTGCTGCTTGTTGCCTTTGCATCGATACTACCTTTGCTGTCTAGCACCGCTGGTGTTGCCGTGATTCATGGCTTAAAGCTGGTCGCCATTGCCGTAGTGACAGATGCGGTGTTGAGCATGGCTAAAAAACTCTGCCCCGACTATACCCGCCGCATCATTGCGTTATTGGCAGCGGGAGCGTTGTTATTTATCCAAGTTGCGTGGGCGCAAATACTGGTGATTATGATTGGCGCCATCGCTGGCATGTTGCTTTGCAGTGTGTCATCCTCAACCAATACTGATCTCTCCTTAACCAACAATCAAACCATCAACTACAGCAAACGCGTTGCATTATTACTGTTCAGCTTCTTCTTGGCCTTATTACTCGCTGCTTTACTGCTCAATAACCAATCTGGTCTTATTGCAATTAGCCAAGCATTCTATCGCGCAGGTGCCTTGGTTTTTGGCGGCGGTCATGTTGTGTTACCGCTATTAGAAGAAGCGGTTGTGCATACTGGCTGGGTGACTAATGAACACTTTTTAGCTGGCTATGGTGCATCGCAAGCGATTCCAGGTCCGATGTTTGCCTTTTCTGCTTATTTGGGTGCGATTATTCCAAATAATCAAAGTATCAGCTGGATAAGTGCTTTCGTCTCATTGCTATTTATGTTTTTACCAGGTTTTTTATTAATCGCCGCCGCATTACCTTTATGGCAATCAATCGCAAACAAGCCATTAGCGGCAAAAGCCATCAGTGGTATCAATGCGGTGGTTGTCGGCATTTTGGCTGCTGCACTCATCGATCCAATTATCATTTCTACTATTAGCTCAATGATCGACTGCATCATCGCTGGCATTGCACTCTTGCTGCTGATAAGGTGGCGGTTATCGCCATTGCTTATCGTTATTTGGTGTGTGCTTGCTTCACTGGCGACTCACTTTATTTAGCGAATCACCCACAAAACGAATAGTAAAAAAAACCCCAACCAAGGGGATCGGTCAGGGTCAAAATGCCTTTTTTGGAAGGCTTCCGCTCAGGGAGGAAAAAAGCGGAACGGCAACAAAAACATCTTGCTACCATGCAGTTAAAGACTATGCAGGTGAAATGAAGTTCATGCAGGTTGCGCATTTTTTTGTAACGAATTGTATCAATGCAACTTGCCAATACAGAAACTTGTTGATTCAGCCCAACAGCAGCAATGGACATACTATAATAACGCCATGGATATACCGAACATAAATAAAGACCCTTTACTGTCAGGCTTAAACAATAAACAGTTAGAAGCCGTCACATTACCGCACCAATCCTCGTTAATTTTAGCGGGTGCAGGCAGTGGTAAAACGCGCGTCCTCACCACGCGCATAGCTTGGCTGATTCAAACTGGGCAAATTTCGCCGATGGGATTGATGGCAGTCACGTTTACCAATAAAGCGGCTAAAGAAATGTTGACGCGTTTAACCGCAATGATGCCAATCAATACGCGTGGTATGTGGGTCGGTACTTTCCATGGCTTGTGCAACCGTTTGTTACGTGCGCATCATCGTGAAGCTGGCTTGCCGAGTACATTCCAAATTTTAGATACCGCCGATCAATTATCTAGCATCAAACGCCTACTCAAACTAATGAATGTAGATGATGAAAAGTTTGTGCCCAAGCAAGTGCAAGGTTATATCAATACCTGCAAAGAAGAGGGTTTGCGCGCAGATAAAGTGGATGCTTACGATGCCCATTCGCAGCGCCTACGAGAGATTTATGCAGAATATGACAAGCAATGTAACCGTGAAGGTGTTGCTGATTTTGCGGAGCTATTATTACGTTGCTATGAGTTATTAGAACGTGATCCGCATATTCGCAATCATTACCAAAGTCGTTTTAAATACATTTTGGTGGATGAGTTTCAAGATACTAACCGTTTGCAATATCTATGGCTTAAATTGCTTGTAGGCAAAGAAAACTGCTTGTTTGCTGTGGGTGATGATGACCAATCAATCTATGGTTTCCGCGGTGCACGGGTTGGTAATATGCAAGATTTTGAGCGCGACTTTAATGTCAAAAATATTGTCAAGCTAGAAGAAAATTATCGTTCGCACAGCAATATTTTAGATGCCGCCAATGCCATTATTTCGCACAACAAAAACCGTTTAGGTAAAAATTTATGGACAACCGCCGGCAAAGGCGAGCCTGTTCGCATTTATGAAGCATATAACGACACGGATGAAGCCGCATTTATTGTAGACGAGATTAAAATGTTGCATGCCGAAGGCATTAGCTTAAGTGAAATTGCGTTGCTCTATCGCAGTAATGCGCAATCTCGCATTTTGGAGCATGCTTTATTTTCAGCCAATTTACCTTACCGCGTCTATGGCGGATTACGCTTTTTTGAGCGTGCAGAAATCAAACACGCTTTAGCTTATATGCGCCTTATGGCCAATGCCAATGATGATACCGCTTTGCTGCGCGTCATTAACTTCCCAGCCCGTGGTATCGGCGCACGCAGCTTAGAGCAATTACAAGAAACCGCTCGCCAACAAGGCTGTAGCTTATGGGCGGCTGCATGCCAAGCAACCGGTAAAATTGCCGATTTTGTGCACTTAATCCGCGCAATGACCGATCAAGCGTATGGTGTGACTTTGGCAGAAGTGGCAGAGCTCGTAACAACCTCATCCGGTTTAAAAGCACATTACGAAAATACAAAAGATAACGAAGATCGTATTGCCAACTTGGAAGAGTTGGTCACGGCAGCGGTTGCTTTTACCAATCAAGATTTTGGCAATCATAACAATGTAGATGGTGAAACTGAGCAAGATTTGCTGACTCAGTTTTTGACCCATGCGAGTTTAGAAGCGGGTGAACATCAAGCTGAGGTAGGTCATGATGCATTACAACTGATGACGGTACACTCGGCAAAAGGTTTAGAGTTTAGAACGGTGTTTATTAGCGGGTTAGAAGAAGGTTTGTGTCCTCATGAACAAAGCATGTATGAACATAATGGCTTAGAAGAAGAACGTCGCTTGATGTATGTCGCGGTCACGCGCGCCAGACAGCGCCTATATTTAAGCTACGCCCAAAGCCGTATGTTACATGGCAAAGTGCGTTACGGTATTGCTTCTCGGTTTTTAGATGAAATTCCTGAAGAGTTGATTAAGCGAATCAATAGCAAGCCAGCCGCTAAATTATCGGGCTACAATTATCAAGAAATGCCGCATGTGATGACTGGACACAAAAGCGAAGAGCAAAAAAAAGCCATGCCGTGGAAAGTAGGACAAAGTGTTGCCCATGCTAAATTTGGTAATGGTGTCGTCGTCAGTTATGAAGGTGCAGCCAATGATATGCGCGTGCAAGTCAACTTCAGTAATGCGGGCTTAAAATGGCTAGCGTTGGAGTTTGCTAAACTCAGTCCAATTTAAAGTGTTGCGCAAATTACCTCAGCGTCACTAAACAATCAGCACTAAGCATTAGAAGCGGCGCGAAAAATATCCCGATAGCTGACATATTGAAACGCCAGTGTCAGCGCAACACTCATCAGTAAAGCGCCAAAGATTAAAATCGTCATTAATGATTGTGCGAAAGCCAAGCTGACAAAGGCAAATAATCCAGAAAATACGCTTGCTGCCAACATGAGCAACATCATGCCTGCCGTTAACAATAGCCAAGCCGCGGTCATTGCGACCACATACTGTAATGAACCTGCGATACTAGATTTAATCGACTTCACTACCGAGTAATCATTAAACGCAATCAGCATGGGCGCAAACCAAACGGCCATGACTAAGGGAATAAACAGTAATATCAATTTAAGAAAAATCGGCATCATGGTTTGCATCGCCAACACCACTTCTTGTTCGCTCATTTGCTTTTGCTCATTCATGATCTCTGTTAGCACTTGCATGTCAGAACTTAAGATGATGCTGACGATAATAAAATAAAGCAAATTAACAAAACCAAGCGTGACGAGTCTTCTTAACTTTGGCTGGATTAATTGCATGATTGCTGGCATATTTTCTTCTTTTTGATATTCGGCATTGCGATACATGCGAATCGCAATAGCGATAAAAATAGGCCAAATTAAAATGGTGACAAATGCAAAAATCTGCAAGCCAGGAAACGAAGGAATAAATACAAAAACACCAAGATAAACAAGCGCTAACAGCAACCATTTTCTGGGAGCTTGTTTTAATAATGCAAGGCTTTCGCCAACCCAACTAATGCCTGTTTTTGTCCGTGATGTTAATATTGCCATGTCAACTCCTACTTATAACGCGCTTGGCGTTGCTCTTTTTAGCAAAATATTCTTAAAGTAATTTGGATCTTTGGCGTGTGTTAATTCACCTTCAGCAGGAAAGTGCAAATCATATAAACGAGAGAGCCAAAAGCGCAATGCAGCGATACACAACAACCCTTGCCATGCTTGTTTTTCATCTTCATTAAAAGCCCGCACTTCTGTATATGCCTGCATAAAAGCATTCAATCGCGGCTCATCAAAATCGCCTGTTTCGGTCAAACACCAATCATTGACAGCAATCGCGACATCATAAGCCAACACATCATGGCAGGCATAATAAAAATCAATGAACCCACCTAGTGTAGCGCCATCAAATAACACGTTATCGCGGAATAAATCACCATGAATCACGCCTTTTGGCAGAGCCGTGAGATCTAATTTTTCTTGGAAAGCTAAAGCTTTGGTTAATAAAGCCTGGTCACTTTGTGACAGTTTATCCATCACTTGAGCGGCTGCATTTTCTCGCCAACTGGCATCGCGCTGATTATTAGAAGTCTGCTTAAATGCAGCCCCTGCCAGATGCATTTGCGCTAATACGCGACCAACTTGCGCACATTGTGATTCATCCGGATTTTTGACATCGCTCCCTTTAAGACAACTCACCAGCAAAGCTGGTTTGTCTTTAATCACGCGCAAGGCAACTCCATGTCGATCGGTTATTGGCGCAGGGCAAGGAATATCATGCTCTGCCAAATAGGTCATTAAATCAACAAAATAAGGCAGCTCATCGATGGTATTCGCTTCAAAGATGGTGAGCACATAACGTGATGTTTCAGTGATGACAAAGTAGTTGGTATTGGTAATGCCTGCGGCAATGCCTTTAAGCTCAGTTATTTTTCCGATAGAAAAATCCTGCAACCAATCTTGGACTTCCTCAAGTGTTAAGGTGGTAAAAACCGACATAAGGCTTATTTAATCATTAGAGAGGCTAAGTTGCTATGCTTAACCTTTATTTGGTTTGGAAATTAGAATCTAAATAGCGTCCATTTAGGCACTGCTAATGGTGGGTTAGGACCAACATTGACCCAATCACTTTGTTGATCTTCTTTATACAGATAGTAAGGCACACCATGGTCAGGTGTCACTTTCATCATATAAAGCTCACCATTGATACGATATTCTTGAATCGTTTTTTTACCTTCTTTGCGAATCGTGACTTCAGGCTCATCTTCTAATGGCTGACCCTCTTGTACTTTTGGTGGCGGCTCGACTTCTTCTAATAGCTCAGCTGTAGAAGGCGTTACTGCTAACAGTATTTTAGGCACCAAGCTAAGTGACACCATTGCCAACACGCCTAACAATAATTTTTTATACATCTCAGTCACCTATTCACAATAAAAGTTATACGTTCATTCTAACAAAAAGCATGCTTACATTCGTTGATTAATTACAAATAAAGCTGATTTTTCTTTTCCTCAGGCGTGAGTTCAAAACCTTTAGATTGATAATATTTAAAGATAGCATCGACGATTTGCTCGGGTTCATCAATTACTTGGATTAAATTCAAATCATCTGGCGAGGCCATTCCTTCTGCAATTAAGGTGTTTTGTAACCAATCGAGCAACCCACCCCAGAATTGAGAGCAGACTAAAATAATCGGAATTTTGCGCGTTTTACCTGTTTGCACTAAGGTAATGGCTTCCATGAGTTCATCCATCGTACCAAAACCACCAGGCATCACCACATAAGCAGAGGCATATTTGACAAACATGACCTTGCGCAAGAAAAAGGTTTTAAAGGTAATGCCAATGTCTTGATAACCATTGCCAGATTGTTCAAAAGGCAGTTCAATATTTAAGCCTACACTAGGGCCAACACCAGCGTACGCCCCTTTATTTGCCGCTTCCATAATGCCAGGTCCGCCGCCAGAAATGACGGTAAAACCAGAGTCAGATAGTAACCGAGCAATTCTTTCAGTCAGTTGATAATATGGATGTTCTGGCTTGGTGCGCGCACTGCCAAAAATAGA
>JBFJJY010000026.1:0-10113 GCA_041612055.1 Methylophilaceae bacterium
GAGATAACCCTAAACTTGCAAGTGATGCACCCCATATATCGAGCCATTTGCATTGCATGGTTTTACGATAAAGCACTGGGCCTAAAGCAGCCTTAATCAGCAAGAAACAGATAATTGGCACAATCATAATAGATACAGGCAGGCTAAATGCCTTTGGAAAGAACAGCATTAACAGTGTCCAACCAATGGAACCGAGTGTGAAAATCAACTGCAACGCATCACCCATCCAGCCAAACCAACCCGTTAGAAAGTGATAGCGCTGACTAAAGGTTAACGTCGACCGTCCTAGTAATCGAGGCATGTGTCGTTTCAAAATTTGCATTGCGCCAAAGGCCCAGCGATAGCGCTGAGACTTTAATGCACTAAAGCTAGCAGGCGTTAGTCCGCGGCCAAAGGTGTCATCGATATAACGTAATTCATAATCATCTTCTAGTAGACGCAGACCCAATTCAGTATCTTCACAGATACACCACTCTGACCAACCATCTAAATCTTTTAACGCCTGATGGCGTATTAATGTCATTGTCCCATGTTGAATTAATGCATTTCGCTCATGACGATGATGCATACCAATACGGAAAAACCCTTCAAATTCCCAATTACACATGCGCTTAAAGAAATTATCTTCCCACTCTCGATGGGCCTGAGGCGCTTGCACAACAGCGACTTGTGGCTCGACAAAGTGAGGAACCAATGTCGCCAACCAATCAGGTGTCACAACATAGTCAGCATCAACCACACCAACTGCAACGGCATCTGGATGCGTCTTAGTCAGAGCAAAATTCAGCGCGCCCGCCTTAAAGCCAGGCCAAACTGGCAAATGATAAAAATGGAAATTAGCAGGCAGATCAGCCATATACGCCTCGATTGGCCTCCACTTTGCTTCATCTTTTGTATTGTTATCAACCACAATCACTTCATAATTGTTGTAATCCAAATTTTTAAGACTTTCAATGGTAGCAATCACCATCTCAGGCGGCTCGTTATAGCAAGCCAAATGAATAGAAACAAATAACTCTTTGTCTGCAGTTAACGGTGTTTTACGGTGGTATATACGTCGCCAGTTTCGCTTAAACATGACCTCACTAAACTCAACCGCATATATCATCAATACCAATGACGTGAGTGCCATGGCTAAAATTAGCCCCGCCAAAATAATAAAATCACGCAATGTATAGTAATAATCCCCTGGCAGATTCCATGCAATTACCAAGGTCGTAATACAGGCCTGCAATAAGACCGCCATTGAAATCACACCGCCAATACCCCAGCTTCTAAAGCGCCACCCGATAAAGATAATCGGCAGAAATCCAATCACACTTGCCCATATTGCTTTCCTAACCCAACGACCATCTTTTGTAACCGAGCCTTGCAAGGAGTACTTTTCAACGCGCTTGGCATCAAACATGCCCCAATATGCGCCTGCCCAACCTTCAATACTGACTTTCCAAGGTTGGTCGATGGCTTCCATTAGAAAATATTCATAATGGTCTGCTTCATTTTTGGCCAAAAACTCACGAACAAAACGTGCTTGATTCACCTCACTCGCCACTGAACCACCAATTGTTGGGCCGCTACTTGGCCAGCCAATTTCTGTAATCACGATTTTTTTACGTGGATATGCTTTCATCAGCTCTTGATAACGCTCAATTGCATAGTCAGGCGCTTGCTCTACTGGTACGCCTTCGTGATAAGGCAATAAATGCACGGCAATATAGTCAACGTGCTTCACTAATTCAGGATTTTTTAACCAAACGTGCCAAGGCTCAGCTGTAGATACAGGCACTTCGGTCGCTTCTCGCACATCATCAAGATAGTCAATTAATTCCTCTACCGTCAGCTCGTTTCGTAACAGCACTTCATTGCCAACAATAGCGGCTTCTATATTATCGTAGTAATGCATTTTTTCTTTTAACGCCGCAATTTCTCGACCATTCGCATAAGCATTTTGATTAATCCAAGCGCCAGCAATCACAGAAAGGTCTTCTCTATCGGCTAAAGCAATGACCTCGCTATTTTCAATTGATGTGTAAATACGAATGCGATTAGTCAATTTTTTGAGCAGCTTCAGGTCTTGCGCGAGCTCTGCCGTATTAGGATAACTGCGGTCTAGTGGACTTTGATTGGCTTGATATCCACTATAAGCAAAGCCATGCACAATAGGCTCCACATTAATTAATGGTAGCGCTCTATTGGCGATTGCCCATGCCCCAAAATGCAAAATAGCAAAAACAATGGCAAAAAACAGTGGAAAGTAAAAACGTTTGATTAATTGCATAATGAATTAAAGATCAGCCTGCTTAGTTGTTGTTTCAATCGATTGGTTAGGCCAACTGGCTATCGCAAGCAAAATACTGATGCCTAACCACACAAGAGCAGCAATATTTTCAACCTCTGCCGCAAAACACAAGGCTGCATACATAACGGCTAAAGCGGCTGGAACGGCATAAATAACCCAATGCCAATAACGAGCAGGTGGTCTAGCAAAACAACTTATTGTCATGATAATGGCTGGCAAGGCAAAAATAATAGTTGGAAAATCACGATAACGTCCATCGACAAAAATCAAATAACCTGTCACCAGCGCGGCATATAGAAAAACCAATTGCAACTTGCGCATCAGATTAACTATGCACTGACTTGGACGAATGAGCAACCATGGCTGAATGAGCACCATCAATGCACCTAACACAGCCAAACCAACTAAGGCCAACCATTCTAGCCAATCTCTACAAGCGGCTATCAGATATGCATATTCTAAATAAATGCTTAATGCGGCAATGCTACCAAGCGCTGTCACCCCTAACAAAACAGACACTTTGCGCTCATTTAAGCTGAGCGCTATTACTAAAAAGAGTAATGCGCCAACTAATCCAAGATAAATAGGTTTAAGGCCATCTTGTCGCTCAGTTACTTGACCTGTCAATGAAAACTTTGGTTCCAAATCGGCCGAAACGACACCCCAATAACCGCCAACCGTGCCTTCTAGCTGGCGCTTCCATGGCTGATCAATCGCCTCAATAATATTATATTGCCATTGCTCTTCATGTGCTTTTTGCAAAAACTCACGCACATAGCGCGCCTGATTCACCGTGCTTGGCACAGCCTTACTCCGTTGCCGTCCGACAGATGGCCAACCCGTCTCACCAATCAGTATCGGCTTGGTAAAATGACTTTGCATGTTGTGCATTACGTTTTCGGCATGCTGTATTGCATCAGCGATAGCAACTGGATTATTTTCCCAATAGGGCAAAATATGTACTGTATGAAAATCAATATAACGCGCAATGTTTTTATGCTTAAGCCAAAACTCCCAAACATCTGCATACGTAATAGGCGTATCGGTCAGTGATTTCGCCAATGCAAAATATCGCTGCATCGCGTCCTCTTTTTGTTCGCCTCGCAGGAACACTTCATTGCCAACTATCAACGCTTTTACCGTGTCAGGATAAGCATTTGCCCTATCCGCCGCCAACTCAATTTCTGCCAGATTATCGGCTTCTGTCCAACCAATCCAAGCGCCAAGATATACTTTTAGCCCAATCTTACTTGCCGCTTCTGGCACATAATCCATGCCCTGCCCAACCGAATAAGTTCTCACACATTGACTGATGTTAGCCAACAACGCCAGATCATGATCAATCTGCGCTGGCGCAATCCACATATCTTCAATAAAAGGCGACTGCCCTTTGCCATAGTAAGGCGCATAGGAAACACACTGCAATTTATCATCATCCAAATGCGATGGCGACACCATTTGCACTGGCTGATTCTGTTGATAAAACCAACACCCTAATAGAACAAGCAATAGCAGATAAAATAGGCTGTAAACCCATAAAAAAGTTGTTGCTTTATATTGCGTTGCTTTTAGTTGCATATTGTTCCAAAGGAAGTCATCGTTGATTAAATTGGGTGAACTTGAATGAGGACAGTGTTGTCAGACTTTTATAATTGAATGTTGATAAAAATGTAGAAATCAATTCATCGATATCTAGCATTATAATTGAGCAAATGAAAACAAGTAGTAGCGTTACACTTTTTTACTGTTTATCGCATAAATTAAACGATACAATCAATTTTTGGGTTAGAAATAAATACATGTTTAAACAAGTTATCAGTTCTTTTTTCCTTCTATTCATTTTGTCTTCCTCCGCGTATGCAATGCCACCGTTTATTGGTAATGACTATAGTGGGAAATATGTTTGTAAAGGTAATAATGCAAATGTGGGCGATTATGAAGTATTTGTCACATTAAAGTTAAATCCAATCACAAGCCACGACATTTATGGCACCTATGATTTCACCACAGAATCTAATAATCAAGCCACCTATACAGGTCATTTATTAGCAAAAGGACGAAACTTTTCCATGACGTTCAGGCTGTTGCATGACAAGAAAGACGCGTTGAGTACAGGAATGGGTGAGTTTAAAAAAGTGGGTCAAAACCAATGGTCTTTTAAACATACTTATTATGAGCCAGATGGAAATGGTGGCAACTTTGGTAATGATCAATGCACCATGCGGCGCTTAGAAAAAACAACTAAAAAAGCAGCAACAAAAACGCAAGAAACACTATAAAAGAAACCATAAAAAGCTGAGCCCTGCTTCTCTCAGGCATACTAAAAGCGCATCAATTACTGTTGATATGGCATGCAGCAAGCCACTTTAATGCTAAAATTCAGCTAATCAAATTGTTTTTATAAGTATTAGGGAATTGCATGAGTGAGCTAGTAGAAGTACGAGTGCCAGATATTGGTGATTTTGACTCAGTAGATGTCATTGAAGTCCTAGTCAGCGTAGGCGACAGCATTGCATTAGAAGACTCACTGATTACGGTTGAGTCTGATAAAGCATCAATGGATATTCCATCAGCACATACAGGTGTAGTCAAAGAAGTAAAAGTTAAAGTTGGCGACAAAGTGGCCAAAGGTGCTTTAATCTTAATGCTAGAGGCGGCAGCAAGCGTAGCAGAGCCAGCTAAAGCAGAAGTGCCTGCGGAACCGACAAAAGAGCCAGCACCCGCAGCTGTCACAGCGCCAAAAGCAGCTACGCCAAGTAGTAATAACGACATTGACACCCAAGTTGTTGTATTGGGTTCAGGCCCTGGTGGTTACACTGCAGCCTTTCGTGCTGCCGATCTAGGGTTGAAAGTCGTGTTAATTGAGCGTTATCCAACCCTAGGCGGCGTTTGTTTAAACGTTGGCTGTATCCCGTCAAAAGCCCTTTTACATACTGCAAAAGTAATTACTGAAGCAGAAGAAACCGCAGCACATGGCTTAAGTTTTGGCAAACCGAACATAGACTTGGATAAACTACGCGATTGGAAATCCAACGACGTGGTTGGCAAACTCACTGGTGGTTTGGCACAAATGGCAAAAGGTCGTGGCGTTACTGTGATTAATGGCGTTGGCAGTTTTACAGGCGCAAATCAAATTGCCGTCACCCATGCTGATGGCAAGGTAACAACCATCGGCTTTGAGAACGCGATTATTGCGGCTGGTTCTCAAGCAACTAAATTCCCCGGCGCACCCGATGATGAACGCATTATGGATTCAACAGGTGCTTTAGCTTTAGCAGACATCCCAAAACGCATGTTAGTAATTGGCGGCGGCATTATCGGGCTAGAAATGGGTACCGTTTATGATGCACTTGGCACTAAAGTAAGTGTTGTTGAGTTTATGGATGGCTTAATCACAGGTTGCGACCGCGACCTTGTTAGACCGCTACAAAAACGGATGGAAAAACGCTTCGAAAGCATTATGCTCTCAACCAAAGTGGCCAAAATGGAGGCTAAAAAAGATGGCATTCATGTCAGCTTTGAAGGTGAAAATGCGCCAGAAGGCATACAAGTATACGACCGTGTTTTAGTTTCAATTGGTCGTCGTCCTAATGGTAAAAATATCGGTGCTGAGAACGCTGGTGTTGCCGTGGATGAGCGCGGCTTTATTGCTGTGGATAAGCAAATGCGAACCAATGTGCCCCATATTTTTGCGATAGGTGATATTGTCGGGCAACCGATGTTAGCGCACAAAGCAACCCACGAGGCAAAAGTTGCGGCAGAAGTCATCGCAGGTCATAAAGTTGAGTTTGTTGCTAGTGTGATTCCAAGCGTAGCCTACACAGACCCAGAAATTGCTTGGGCAGGCATCACTGAAACTGAAGCAAAAGACAAAGGCATTGTTGTTGATAAAGCCTCATTCCCTTGGGCTGCAAGTGGCCGTGCCATTTCGATTGCACGTACTGAAGGCGCTACTAAATTGATTTTTGACAAAGAAACCCATCGCTTGATTGGTGCTGGCATTGTTGGCACAAATGCAGGCGAATTATTGGCAGAAGCCGTTTTAGCCATTGAGATGGGTGCAGACGCGCATGATCTAGGCTTAACGATTCATGCTCACCCAACACTTTCAGAAACTGTTTGCTTTGCAGCAGAATTAAAAGAAGGCACAATTACCGATATGATGCCGCCTAAAAAACGCTAAAGTGTTCGGCATCAGCATTAAAAAAGCCAGCAATCAGCTGGCTTTTTTAATGCGTGGTTTCAACGCCACTTTATCTACTGGATCTACTGGCAAGCAACTGAAGTCACATCGGTGCCAATAAACTCAGGACGAATGTTATATAACTCTACTGCCATTTCTGCACTAACCGATTTTGCAACTAGGCTGCTCGTTGCACTACCTTGGTTACGCACGGATTTCACGGCGTATCGTACACCTTTGGCTTTCAAGTTTTTCAACAAATTATCAGCTAACTGCTCATCACTAAACAAGCCAAATGAGATTGCATTGCGCCATTGTGCATCTTGCACAATATATAGTTCATCAACACCGAGCCTTTTAATTTCTTCTGCTTTTTCTTTTGCTCGTTCTGGTGTTGGTAGTGGCGGGTAGTATATCCAAAAGCGTTGGTCTTGTTTTGGCGTCTCTTCTATCAGTTCCGCCTCTAAGCCTAAACGCTGCATGACCTCTTGTGCAGCTGCTAAATTATTCGACGTGAATCGACCCCACTTATAGCAATTGGTCAGTGGTCGTGCAACAAAGGTTTTTCTTTCTAATGCGCCAAAGTCTGTATCCATCAATAGTTTCAGCTTTTCTGGACTCACTTCTTTATGCACCACTTCAACTTTTGGCGTCATTTTGTCCATATTAAAATAGCCCCACAGCGCAATATTTAACAACACTAACCAAACCAATAATCTCATACACCGTCTTTCTCTAATAAAGCTAAGCCTTGCAGCACTAAATTATCTTCAACGACAACTCTTTTTAAATGTACGCTTAACGCATGTGCAATTTTAACCGCATCGCCACCAGTAATGATAAATTTAGGCAAAAAAGCACAGTGTTTTTCTAATTGTTTAGATGCTAATAAAATCGCACCGATAACCGCATTCATACAGCCAGTTTCTATTGCATCGCTCGTATTGTCTGGAAATAATTTTATTGTACCAGCAGAAGCGCTCGATAGCTTTGCTGTGTGATTGGATAATGCTTCATGCATTAAATGCAAGCCGGGCATAATAGTACCGCCTAGGTAAAGCCCTTTCTTTTCACTGGCTGACTTCAATAATGTTGATTTCAATGTGGTACTAATCGAGACGCTATCAATCGTGATGGCTGTGCCTGCACAAACAACAATCGCAGGCTGTTTATATTTATGCCATGCAGCAATCGCCGCCGCCCATCGATCCACACCTAATGCTTCACTTTGTTGATACCGATTAGTCACATGACAGGCCTCAGCGCTTGCAGTTACAAAATGCGCATTGAGATGGCTAGGCATTATGGCTGCCATTTGTTGCACCATGGCTTCACCCGCCACATTGGCAATCATCACTTTTTCTGCTTCTACCAACCTATTCTTCAAAGCGGATTGGGCAACGGTGATATTAGGCGCCATGCCAAACTCAGCCAAACTGCCGTCATCGGCAACCTCAGCCCATTTGGTTCGCGTATTGCCAATATCAATCACCATGAACATTGCTATTATTTTTCCTTATCGCTCTTTTTATATTGCATTTACTTCAAGGCTCTCAACGAAATTTCCCCTGCAGAAAAACGCTGCAAGCCTAATGCTGTTTCTACTAGCAAAATCCCATCTTCAGCTACGCCAGTTACTTGACCTTCTACATCGCGTCCATCAGGCAATAACATGCGGACTGATTGGTGATGGTAAGCATGATAACGCAACCACTCCTCTCGCAAATGGATAAAACCATGTTGCTCAAATTGACGCAAGACTTCTGCAAGGTGTTTTAACACGGTGCCCAACAATGTGCTTTGGTCAATCTTAGCAGCGCTTACCTGTTTAATATCCGTCGCTGGTTGATCAATGCTTTGTAAAATCTGCTTAGGCAAATCAACATTAATACCAACGCCAATCACCGCCGCGCTTGGCCCGTCCATATCACCTTGCAAATCAATCAATATACCAGCTAACTTTTGATTATTCACGAGCACATCATTCGGCCATTTTAGTTGTGCTGTATCAATATCCAATTCGCGCAAAGCGCGAATCAATGCCACACCAACCGCCAAACTTAAGCCAGAAAGGGCTGCCGCGCCACAGTCAAAGCGCCACAACAATGAAAAGGTTAAACTCGCACCAAGGTGCGATACCCAAGTTCTGCCACGTCGTCCGCGCCCGCCTGTTTGAAGATGTGCTACAACACAACTCACATGTGGTGCACCCTTTGCCGCCGCTTGCATCAAATAACTATTAGTCGAAACCACTTCATCCAACACTTCTAAATGAAACCATTCACGTGCTGTGCCAATCGCTTGCAGCACTTTTTCTTTATCTAGCAATGCAATTGCATGCGGTAATTTATAACCACGTCCACGCACGCTAAAGACTTCAATACCTAAACTTTGTGCATGCTGAACCGCATTCCAAATCGTTGCGCGCGTCACACCAAACTGTTTTGCTAGCGCCTCACCTGAGTGAAATTGGCCATCGGCAAGCTGATGTAAGATAGGAAAAGTGAGTGTATTCATCAATTAATGCAACGTATTGTTACCATAAAGTAATCACAGGGCAAAGTTTAGCATAGGCTAACGCCAGCCATGCTTAGCTAGTGTAAAATACACTTAACTAATTTGGAAAAGCAACATGGCAAAAGAAAACGCACCACTTCCTCTCGGCTCTAACTTTATTCGCGGCATTATCGAACGCGATTTAGAAGCTAATAAATATGCTGAAAAACATTGGGCAGGCAGCCCTGGCGATGCAGCACATCAAAGCACAGGACAAGTTGATACCGCCAAAATTCGCACGCGCTTTCCACCAGAACCAAACGGTTATCTGCATATTGGTCATGCCAAAAGTATTTTTTTAAACTTTGGTTTAGCGCGCGATTACAACGGTATTTGCCATTTACGTTTTGATGACACCAATCCTGAAAAAGAAAGCCAAGAATATGTCGATAGCATTACCGAGATGGTGCAATGGCTAGGCTTTGGTTGGGAAAATAACGGGGTTAATCAAGATGAAACTAACCTCTATTTTGCCTCTGACTATTTCGATGAGATGTATCGTGCGGCAGAATTACTCATTCAACATGATTATGCGTATGTCGATTCGCAAACAGCCGATGAAATGCGCGAAAACCGCGGCACATTGACGGAGCCTGGCAAAGACTCTCCTTTCCGTAGCCGCACCATTGAAGAAAACTTAACGCTATTCCGCGAAATGCGCGATGGCAAACATGCCGATGGCAGCCATGTTTTACGTGCCAAAATCAATATGGCATCACCTAACTTTAATCTGCGCGATCCAGCGATTTATCGCATTCGCCGTGCGCATCATCACAATACGGGCGATAAATGGTGCATTTATCCGATGTATACCTTTGCTCACCCGATTGAAGATGCACTGGAAACCATTACCCATTCTATTTGTACATTGGAGTTTGAAGATCAGCGCCCTTTTTACGATTGGCTCATGAAAAAACTAGTTGAAACAGGCATGCTGGCGCAACCTGTGCCTAAGCAATATGAATTTGCACGGCTGAATCTCACTTACGTCGTGTTATCCAAACGTAAACTCATTCAGCTAGTTGAAGAAAAACACGTAGACGGCTGGGATGACCCGCGTTTACCAACATTAGCA
>JBFJJY010000027.1:0-9999 GCA_041612055.1 Methylophilaceae bacterium
AATGTATTAACTGTTGAACATGAAATTGATTATGACAGGCTTGAGGTTTCTTCGCCTGGGATGGATCGGGTTTTAAAAAAAGAGCAAGATTTTGTTAGGTTTATAGGCGAGCGTGCGCAGATAAAATTGCGTGTTCCGCTATCGTCAGAGAATAAAGAACCAAGAAAAAACTTCATTGGTTTTCTACGAGGAGTAGAAGACGGTGCAGTGCAGATTGAATGTGATGGTGTTGTTGAAGTTTTGCAGCTGAATAATATTGATAAAGCACGCTTGAGCCCGCAGTTTTAGAGTTTTTTAGTTTAAATCGTTAAGTAATTATTTTTAGTCGGAGAGAGACGATGAGTCGAGAAATTTTGTTATTGGTAGATGCTTTAGCCCACGAAAAAAATGTGAGCAAAGAAATTGTGTTTACTGCTTTGGAACTGGCTTTGGCTTCTGCGACTAAAAAAAATCATGAAGATAATGCTGATATCCGCGTTTCGATTAATCGCGAAAATGGTGAATATGAGACTTTTAGAAGATGGCAGTATGTTGAATATGACTTATTAGAGAATTCAGCTTATCAGTTTGATGAAGAAGATGAGCGTGCTAAAGGCCGTGAAATCGGTGATTATTATGAAGAGCCATTAGAATCTATAGCGTTTGGCCGTATTGGTGCGCAAGCCGCTAAGCAAGTTATTTTGCAAAAAGTGCGTGAGGCTGAGCGTGAACAAATTTTAGAAGATTTCTTAGCGCGTGATGAAACATTGGTCACGGGCGTTATTAAGCGTATGGAAAAAGGGGATGCTTTGATTGAGGTCGGCCGCCTTGAGTGCCGCTTGCCGAGAGAGTCAATGATTCCTAAAGAGAACCTACGGGTTGGCGATCGAGTGCGTGCAAACTTATCACGTATTGACCGTGGAGGTCGCGGACCACAACTGATCTTATCCAGAACTTCTCCTGAGTTCTTACAACGATTGTTTGAACTTGAGGTGCCAGAAATTGAAGAGGGTTTATTAGAAATTCGTTCAGCTGCGCGCGATCCAGGCTTGCGATCAAAAATTGCCGTTAAAGCAAATGACCAACGTTTGGATCCTGTTGGTACTTGCGTTGGCATGCGTGGATCACGCGTGCAGGCGGTTACAGCGGAATTGGCCGGTGAACGTGTTGATATCGTGTTATGGAGTATGGAACCAGCGCAATTTGTGATTAATGCGATGGCGCCTGCTGAGGTATCTAGCATTGTAGTCAATGAAGATACGCATAGTATGGATGTTGTTGTCGACGAAGAGCAGTTAGCATTAGCTATTGGGCGTAGCGGACAAAATGTGCGCCTTGCCTCAGAATTAACTGGTTGGACATTGAATATTTTGACAGAAGAAGAAGCTGCACAGAAGAGTCAAGATGAGTACGCCAGTGTTAGTCAATTGTTCATGGAAAAATTGGATGTTGATGAGGAAGTTGCCGATATTCTGGTGCAAGAGGGTTTTAGTACCCTAGAAGAGATTGCTTATGTGCCAATGTCAGAAATGGCGGAAATTGACGCATTTGATGAAGATACGATTAATGAATTGCGTGCGCGTGCGCGTGCAGCGTTATTAACAGAGGCAATTGCTAAAGAAGAAAAAGTTGAAGATACGGCAGAAGAGTTAATCAAAATGCAAGGCATGGATGACGAAACAGCCGCTTTGTTAGCAACAAAAAATATTTTGACGATGAATGATTTGGCAGAATTAGCTGTTGATGAGTTAGTTGAACTCAGCGGCATGGATGAAGAGCGTGCAAAAACACTGATAATGACAGCGCGTGCACCGTGGTTTGAATAAACCTGTTGTTCTAACGATTCAGTAGTATGACGCAATCATGACTTAGGTAAGTAATTTAAAGTAGTAAGAAAAGTAAAGAGACTGGAGCAGTACATGGCACAATCAACCGTTTTACAATTTGCTAAAGAGTTGGGGTTACCAACGGCTTTGCTATTAGAGCAATTGAAGAGCGCAGGAGTTAATAAAACTGCTGTTGATGATCAATTAGACGAGACTGATAAAACGGCATTGTTGGATTATTTGCGCAAAGAGCATGGTGCAGCACAAGCGCCTAAGAATAAAATTACACTCACACGCAAGCAGAATACTGAAATTAAAAAAACAGATAGCGATGGCAGAGCACGGACCATTCAAGTTGAAGTGCGTAAAAAACGTGTATTAATGCGTAATGAAGAAATAATTGAAACGCCAAAACCTGTTGTTGAAGAAGCCCCACCAGCAACGCCTGAGCCCATTGTTGAGGCGCAGCCAGTCATTGAAACACCAGTGCCAGAAGTGCCAGAAAAAGAGGCAGAGCCGGCCATTGAAGTTGTAGAAGAAGTTGCTGAGGAAGTTAAGAAAGAAGAGCCAGTTGTTAAGCGCAAAAAGCAAGTGCTTACACCAGAGCAGATTGCTATTCGTGAGCAAGAGGCAGAACGCCATGCGAAGCTAATAGCGTTTCAGCAAGAAGATTTACGCAAAAAAGAAGATTTGATTAGACGTAGAGCAGAAGAAGAGAAAAAGCGTAAGGAAGAAGCTGAAGCAGCAGCCAAAGAAAAGGCAAAGAGTCTGAGCGAAGGTACCTTGCATAAGCCTGCAGGAAAAGATGGTGCTAAATCATCAGGTAATAAAGAGGCTAAAAAAGGTAAAAGTAGCAATAAAGACTGGAATGAAGAAGAGAATCGTAAACGTGGATTAAAAACACGCGGCGCAACCCCAGTGGGTAATGGCTGGAGATCACCTAAAGGTAAGAATAAACGTGGTGGTGGAAGAGAAGATGAGAGCGAACATGCGTTTACGGCGCCAACAGAGCCCGTTGTGCATGAAGTGTTAGTACCTGAAACCATCTCTGTTTCTGATTTGGCTAAGAAAATGGCAATTAAAGCCAATGAGTTGATTAAGACGTTAATGGGCATGGGAATGATGGTGACGATTAACCAAGTGCTCGATCAAGAAACAGCCATTATTCTAGTTGAAGAAATGGGACACACGGCAATTGCCGCAGCAGAAAACGATCCAGAGACTTTCTTGGAAGAAGCAGAACATGAGGATGCTGTGTTTGAACCGCGTCCGCCAGTTGTCACTGTGATGGGTCATGTCGATCATGGTAAAACCTCATTATTGGACTATATTCGTGCAAGTAAAGTCGCTGGCGGTGAAGCGGGCGGCATTACACAACACATTGGTGCTTATCATGTTGAAACGCCAAATGGTATGGTGACCTTCTTGGATACACCAGGTCATGAAGCCTTTACTGCAATGCGTGCTCGTGGTGCAAAAGCAACTGACGTGGTGATTCTGGTTGTATCTGCAGACGATGGTGTGATGCCACAAACCAAAGAAGCGATTCATCATGCCAAAGCGGGCAATGTGCCATTAGTCGTTGCAATTAACAAAATTGATAAGCCAGAAGCAGATCCTGAGCGTGTGAAGATGGAGTTAGTTTCAGAGGAAGTTGTACCTGAAGATTTCGGTGGCGAGGTCATGTTCCGAAACGTTTCTGCTAAAACAGGTCAAGGCATCGATGATTTGTTAGAAGCAGTATTGTTGCAGGCTGAGATTCTAGAATTAAAAGCACCAAAAAATACACCAGCTAAGGGCCTTGTTGTCGAGGGTCGTTTAGACAAAGGACGCGGTCCAGTATCAACGATTCTGGTCCAGTCTGGCACATTAAGACGCGGCGATATGCTGTTAGCCGGTAGCACTTATGGTCGTGTCAGAGCCATGTTGGATGAGACTGGTGCAGAGATTAAAGAAGCAGGGCCTTCAATTCCTGTGGAAGTGCTAGGTTTGTCTGATGTGCCCGCCTCTGGTGAAGAGGTGATTGTGCTCAATGATGAGCGCAAAGCGCGTGAAATTGCGATGTTCCGTCAAGGTAAGTTCCGAGATGTGAAGTTTGCTAAACAACAAGCGGCGAAACTGGAAAACATGATGGGTCAGATGTCTGATGGCGAAGTGAAAACCTTAGGTTTGATTATTAAATCAGATGTACAAGGTTCAAACGAGGCATTGGAAACCAGCTTGCTTAAATTGGCAAATGAAGAAGTACGCGTCAATATTATTCATACAGGCGTGGGCGCGATTAGTGAATCTGACGTGAACTTGGCGGTTGCTTCAAATGCGTTGCTAATTGGTTTTAATGTACGCGCTGATACTGGTGCACGTAAATTAATTGAAGTGAATGATGTAGATGTTCGCTACTATAATATAATTTACGAGGCAGTAGATGAAATTAAAGCTGCGCTAGGAGGCATGTTGGCGCCAGAGCAACGTGAAAGTATCATTGGTAGTGTGGAAATTCGTGAAGTATTCCGCATTTCTAAAATTGGCGCTGTTGCAGGTTGTTATGTGCGAGATGGACGTATTACGCGTGAATCAAAAGTACGTGTGTTGCGCGATAATGTGATTATTCATACAGGCGAGTTGGACTCATTAAAACGCTTCAAAGATGATGTTAAAGAGGTTAAAAATAACTTTGAGTGTGGCTTGTCCCTAAAAGGTTATAACGACCTTGAAGTGGGCGATATATTAGAAGTCTATGAAGTCTTAGAAATTGCACGTTCTTTATAAGTTATTGGATCACTAATTGGCAAAAGCATTTTCAAGATCAAGCCGAATCGCGGAGCAAATGCGCCGCGAGTTGGCAGATTTGTTGCAGTTTGAAGTAAAAGACCCGCGCATAGGTATGGTGACGGTGACCGAAGTAGAGGTGACTGGCGATATGGAGCATGCCAAGGTTTTTTATAGTGCAGCTGCAGGTACGCCAGAACTGCAAGCTGGCTTAGAAAAGTCCTCAGGTTTTTTGCGTTCGCAAGTAGCTAAGCGTATGTTGTTACGCAAAGTACCTCAATTGCATTTTGAGTATGATGCTTCAGCAGATTATGGCATGAAAATGACCAAGTTGATTGATGAAGCATTAGCAGATAGCCCCAAAGACAATCAAGAAGACTAAGCCTTTGCAGTTTAAACGCGTTAAAAGAAAAGTTAATGGCATTTTGCTGTTAGATAAGCCGCTCGGCTATTCGTCAAATCAAGCATTACAAAAAATAAAATGGCTATTTCAAGCTGAAAAAGCCGGGCATACTGGTACTTTGGACCCGTTAGCAACGGGGTTGTTGCCAATTTGTCTAGGCGAAGCGACTAAGTTTGCACAATTTATTACGGATGCCGATAAAACCTACATTGCCAATATCAAATTAGGCATTCAAACAACTACAGGTGATGCTGAAGGTGAAGTAATTGCTTGTGAACCTGTCAATATTACTGAAATCCAATTCGAACAAGCTTGCCAACAATTTTTAGGCGAGATTAGTCAAGTACCACCGATGTATTCAGCTCTAAAATATGAGGGTAAAGCCTTGTATGAATATGCGAGAACTGGGGTTGAAATTGAGCGTCCTGCACGGCAAGTCACCATCAAGAAAATCAACGTAGAAGCCTTTTCAGGCAGTGATGCCATCATTAGTGTTACTTGTAGCAAAGGTACATATATCCGCACGTTAGCAGAAGATATCGGCAAGATGCTGAATAATCATGCACATTTGACGGGTTTGCGTAGAACGCAAACGGCGGGCTATGATATTGCGAATGCCATGACAATAGAGGCTGTTGAAGCGCTAGTAATGGATGGACGTGATGCGCGACTTCTCCCAGTAGATTCTGCAATTATGGTGTTACCACAAGTCACTATTAGTAGCGACGCAGCTTTTTATTTTAAGCAAGGCCAAGCGGTTTGGGAGCCTGGCAAAATACCAGACGGCGATTTGCGTGTGTATGAAGAAGGTGGTCAATTTATCGGTTTAGGTCAATTGTTAGGCAATGGAAAAATTACGCCCAAACGACTCGTTCATTTGTAAGACCGACATCTCTCTCTTTTAAAACACTTGCACTTATCCCATAAGCCGTTACCCTGACAGCTCGTGTTTTGTCATTTATCTATCACTTTACTAAAGGATAGTCGGCATAGCCTCTTTATTGATTTAGGGTAAGCCATGACAACGTCCGTACGGGTTAAATACCAAACCATTGAAATCGGCAATATTGATATTCATCTCTGCACCTTGCGCGATAAGCAGCAGTTTAGCGATCCCGATGACATTGCTAAAAATCTAGGGATAAACGATACCTTATGGTCACTATTTGGCGTGGTGTGGCCATCTAGTTTGGTATTGGCGCACTATATGCAAGATTATGAAACAGCAGGTAAACGTATACTGGAAATAGGTTGTGGCATGGCGTTAACAAGCTTAATGCTCAACAAGCAGCAGGCCGATATTACTGCGACTGATTATCATCCAGAAGTGGCCGCTTTTTTGCAGCGTAATACTGCACTCAATCACGATGCGGATATTCAATATGAGCGTACTGACTGGTCAGAGACTGAGGATAGCCTTGGCAATTTCGATTTAATTATTGGCAGCGATATCTTGTATGAAGATGAGCATAGCCAACAATTGGCTGCTTTTATTGACAATCATAGCTTGCCAAATTGTGAAGTAATTTTGGTCGATCCAGGTCGCGGGCGAAAAAACAAACTTGGGATGCAGATGGAAAAATATGGTTATCAAAGTGAGCAGATTAAGCCTATCCATACACATTATTTAGAAGCGCCATTTAAGGGGCATGTGCTTAAATATTGGCGCACTCGGTAAGATAACGGTTAATCAATCTTGTAGATTAATCAATAGTGTAAGATGAATGCTTGAAAACAAAATAAAAACAGAAACTTAACACCAAAAATATTTGGTGTTTTTGGCATTTATGACTATAATGCTCGTCTCATGCAATTTGAGACATGTAAATTGAATGCAAACGCAGGTTAAGTAAATGGGTTACTTCGCTATGTTTGTATTGACGCTAACTAAAGGATAAAAGATGGCAGTTACAGCGCAAGACACCGCAAAAATTATTAAAGAATACCAACGTGCTCCTAATGATACGGCAAGCCCAGAAGTGCAAGTGGCTTTGTTAACAAACCGTATTACCTACCTAACAGAGCATTTTAAAACGAATAAAAAAGACAATCACTCACGTCGTGGTTTACTAGCATTGGTTAGCCAACGTCGTCGTTTGTTAGATTATTTAAAAGGTAAAGACGTTAGCCGTTACCAGGATTTGATTGGTAAATTAGGTTTACGTAAGTAATTTCTATAAATGCGATTTTCGCTTTTATAGTTATGTAGAAAGCCGATTGCATCAATAATGCGTCGGCTTTTTTTATTGTTTGATTGCTATTGGGTAGTGAATAGCAGTCTGTTGAAAAAGGAAAACAAATGTTTAATAAAGTAACGAAAAGTATTCAATATGGCGATCATACGCTAACGCTAGAAACGGGTGAGATTGCTCGCCAAGCCGATGCTTCAGTTGTTGTAAGCTATGGTGATACCGTTGTGATGGTGAACGTCACTAGCCGTCGTGAAGTGAAAGAAGGACAAGATTTTTTCCCACTAACAGTTGACTACATGGAAAAAACCTATGCTGCAGGTAAGATTCCTGGCAGTTTTTTCAAACGTGAAGGCCGTCCTTCAGAAAAAGAAACATTAACATCACGTTTAATCGATCGTCCAATGCGCCCATTGTTCCCAGAAGCGTTTTATAACGAAGTACAAGTGGTTGCCACTGTGCTTTCATCCGATCCAGAAATTGACGCAGATATTCCTGCCATTATCGGTGCATCTGCAGCGATGTCATTATCAGGTATTCCATTTTATGGCCCATTAGGTGCTGCGCGTGTCGGTTATATTGATGGTGAATACATCCTTAACCCTAGCAAAACGCAAATGGAACAAACACAATTAGACTTGGTCGTTGCGGCAACAGAAACCGCTGTGATGATGGTCGAGTCTGAAGCAAAAGAGTTGTCAGAAGAAGTGATGCTGGGTTCTGTGACATTTGGCCATGAAGCCATGCAACCAGTTATTAAAATGATTAATGAGCTTGCTGAAGAAGCAGGTAAAGACGCTTGGGATTGGACAGCACCAGAGCCAAACAAAGAAATTATTGCAAAAGTGGCTGAAATTGCAGAAGCAGATGTGAATGCTGCGTTCCAAATTAAAGCAAAAGGCGAGCGTTCAGCCAAACTAGAAGAAATCAGAAATCGCGTGATGGCAGCATTAATCACGGAAGAGACATCAACAACAGAAGCGAATGAAATTAAAGGTGAATTCTTTAATTTAGAAGCAAAAGTTGTTCGTAGCCAAATCTTAAACGGCGAGCCACGTATTGATGGCCGTGATACGCGCACAGTGCGCCCTATTAGCATTCGTACTGGTGTATTGCCACGTACCCATGGTTCAGCTTTATTTACTCGTGGTGAGACGCAAGCATTGGTTGTGGCGACATTAGGTACTGGTCGCGATGAGCAAAAAGTTGATGCCTTACAAGGTGAATATGCAGATAACTTTATGTTGCATTACAACTTCCCACCTTATGCAACAGGTGAAACAGGTCGTGTCGGTACACCTAAGCGTCGTGAAATTGGTCATGGTCGTTTAGCCAAACGTGCTCTAGTCGGCGCATTGCCATCTAAAGAAGAGTTTGATTACACCATGCGCGTGGTATCAGAGATTACTGAGTCTAACGGTTCTAGCTCAATGGCTTCTGTTTGTGGTGGCTGCTTAGCATTGATGGATGCAGGCGTACCGATGAAAGCGCCAGTAGCAGGTATTGCCATGGGCCTGATTAAAGAAGGTAACCGTGTTGCAGTGTTGACCGATATCTTAGGTGATGAAGATCACTTAGGCGATATGGACTTTAAAGTAGCGGGTTCAGCCAACGGTATTACTGCATTGCAAATGGATATCAAAATCACAGGCATTACCGCGCAAATTATGCAAGCTGCTTTAGCGCAAGCAAAAGAAGGTCGTGAGCATATTTTAGGCATCATGGCCGAAGCGATGGCCAATGCAAGTACAGAAATGTCTCAATTTGCACCACGTATTATTACGTTGAAAATTAATCCAGACAAAATCCGTGATGTGATTGGTAAAGGCGGCGCTGTGATTCAAGCAATGACCAAAGAAACCAATACCAGCATTGATATTGATGAAGATGGTACCGTGAAAATCGCTTGTACCAGTGCTGAAGAAGGCGAAGAAGCAAAACGCCGTATCGAAGCAATTACTGCGGATGTGGAAGTTGGTCAAATTTACGAAGGTCCAGTGGTTAAATTATTGGACTTTGGTGCAGTGGTTTCATTGCTACCAGGCAAAGATGGTTTGGTCCATATTTCACAAATCGCCCATCAACGTGTAAATGCAGTGAGCGACTTTGTTAAAGAAGGTGATATTGTTAAAGTGAAGGTTGTTGAAATTGATGCGAAAGGTAAAGTGCGTTTAAGCATGAAAGCATTAATTGAAGAGCCTGCTAAAGCAGAAGCTGCTGCTGAGGAGTAAATCAATCAGCAATAAAAAAGCCCGCTAAGCGGGCTTTTTTATTGCGTGTAAATTTTTTAAAATTACTAAAAATTCAGTTACTTGGCAACTTGTTTTTCTCTTAGTTCATCTAGTGTTTTGCAGTCAATACACAGTGTTGCTGTCGGGCGTGCTTCTAAGCGTTTTAAACCAATCTCTACACCACAACTTTCGCAATAACCATATTCATTGGCATCGATATTGCGCAAAGTACCTTCAATCTTTTTAATCAGTTTACGTTCGCGGTCACGGTTGCGTAATTCAAGCGCCATATCAGATTCTTGACTAGCGCGGTCATTAGGATCTGCAAACGTTGAAACTTCGTCTTGCATATGATGCACGGTACGGTCAATATCATCATTCAATTCAGCTTTCCAACGTTCTAAAATGTCGCGAAAGTGTTTGAGCTGTTTTTTGTTCATGTACTCTTCATCAGGCTTTGCCTCATAAGGAGTAAAGTTAATGTTCGGTGTTGTTTTTGCCATTTTGCGTCCAAAAAACTACTTAAAAAAACAAAAGTTATAATAATTTAATCGCGCGAGTTTACACTGATTATTGTGATATGCAAAGCCTTAGCGTTGATA
>JBFJJY010000028.1:0-9914 GCA_041612055.1 Methylophilaceae bacterium
CAAACCACGTGGCGCTGCTGTTGAAACTGATGATGCTGCAGTAGCACCAACAACATTAGTAGATGGCGAAGCTGCTGAAGACGACACACCAGCAGATGATGCTGAGTAAACAATAAGTTGTAAAATAACGCGTGTTCTAGCAATAGAATACGCGTTTTTTATTTGCACCTCTCATTCATCAATGACGAATACCATGAAAGCAGGCATTAAATTATTTGTAGGTTTAGGCAACCCTGGCAATCAGTATATGGCCACTCGCCATAATGCTGGTTTTTGGTGGGTAGACCTGATTGCTGCACAAACCAATAGCCATCTATCCATTGACTCTAAAATGTTTGGTGCTGTGGCTAAGTTTAATGGTGATAAATGGCTATTAAAACCAACAACGTTTATGAATGCCAGTGGAAAGTCTGTTGCCGCACTAGCCAATTATTACAAAATAAAGCCAGAAGAAATTTTAGTCATTCATGATGAACTGGATTTGCCAGCAGGACAGAGTAAACTAAAATTTGGCGGTAGTCACGGGGGCCATAATGGCTTACGTGATATTCATACAGCGCTCGACACTGCAAACTACTGGCGTTTACGCATCGGAATTGGTCACCCCGGCCAAAAAAATGAGGTGGTTAATTATGTGCTAAAAGCCCCCAATAAAGATGAGCAAAAAGCGATTGATGACAGCATCGATGATAGTAGTAAAGTGCTTAACCATTTGTTGGATGGCAACTTTGAACAGGCCATGTTAACGCTACATACCAAAAACAAAGTTTAGTTGTTATTAATATTTACATACGCTTCAAAGTCAAGTGGTGATAAGGATTTGGAAAAATAGTATCCTTGCCCATAATCACAGCCAGCTTGCAATAAAATATCCTTCTGAACCTTGTTTTCTATGCCTTCAGCAATCACGGCCATACCCAGACTATGCGCCATATCAATGATAGTTCGACACAACACACGGTTGTCTAAAACAGTTTCTAAATTAGCAACAAACGATTGATCAATTTTAAGATAATCAATATCAAATTTTTGCAAATATGCCAAAGAAGAATAACCTGTACCAAAATCGTCTAAAGCGACTTGTATGCCATTTTCTTTATAGCTTTCTAATCTTGCCTTTACCTGTCCAGTTGCATCTAGCAATAAACCCTCTGTAATCTCTATCACGATCGCGCGCTCTAATTGTGGATCTTCTGCAAGCAATGTAATCCAGTCGACATGCTCTGGCCTTCTATCATAAAATTGAATCGGTGATTTATTGACACTTATTTGAAACCGCCCATTAATTTGTCGCCGCCATACCGCGCATTGCTGAATCGCCTGCGTCAGCACCCAACTACCAATCTCATTAATCAGTTTAGTGTTTTCTGCGATAGGAATAAACTCAGCAGGGCTAATCAAGCCTTTTTCTGGATGCCGCCATCTGAGTAAAGCTTCAGCCTTATGGACATTGGCTGTTTTTAAATCAACAATCGGTTGATATTCAATAAACAATTCATTTTTACTTAAAGCAAGCCGCAAATCATTTGTTAACTGCATCCGTTTTGTGACTTTTTCTTACATCTCTGATGTGAAATAAGTGATGCAATTGCCGCCCTTATTGATAGACGTATATAAAGCTTGATCGGCCTTTCTGGCTAAATCATTCAATGAATCTGCATCGTCAGGAAAAATAGCAATCCCAATACTACAAGAAATAAAGACCTGACTATCCTCTAATAAAAATGGCTCTGTCATTATGCTAAGTAGCTTTTGCGCAACATCATCTAAATGAGTTAAGTTATTTGTTTCAATGTCTGGAATGATTATCGCAAACTCATCCCCGCTATAGCGCGCCACATCCTCATAACCATACACACTACTCACCAATGTTTTTGCAATCTCTTGCAATAATCGATCACCTTGCTCAGGACCAAACGTATCGTTCACTACGCTAAAGTCGTCCAAATCCAAGCAAAGTAACGCAACTTTTGTACCTTTCCATTTTGCCTTTTCTATTGCTTGCTCCAACCTAGAATGCAGCATACGTCTATTAGGCAAATCAGTTAGCGCATCAAAGTTGATGTGCTGCCATACCATTTCTTCAGATTCTTTTAATTGGGATAAATCAGTATGTGTTCCGACTATTCTTGATGGTTGACCGTTACGGTCTTTGCTGACAACCATACATCGTGATAAAACCCACTTCCACGAGCCATCTTTACATTTAAGCCGACACTCAAAAGAGTGCCCACCACCACCTCGTAGAACGAGCCCATAAGCTTTTAAGACCGTTAGACGATCATCTGGATGTACCAGCTTTCGCCACTCTTCAATTTCGTTGTCTGCACAATTTTCGTCATAGCCAAACATGCGCTTCCAATTTTTTGAATAACTTAATATCTTATTTTCAATATCCCAATCCCATACACCATCGCCTGCTCCTTCTACCGCAAAGCGCCAACGCTCATCACTAAATCTCAGTCGCTTATTGATGCGCCTTAAAGAATCTAATGTGCGCAATCTGGATATCAGTAAATATAAACCAATTGTTAATGCAAAACTGGCTAATAAGCCCAATAAGCCTATCATCGTTGAATGTTTATAATTAAGCGTTTGTTCAAATAACGGCAAGGACTCTGCTCGCAATATCCACTTCTTACCATTAAAGTCAATCTGACTTTCTTTACTGAAGTCAGATGGCGCATTATGGCTAGGCACATTTTCATATAACAATTTGAAAGGTGCTTGTGAGCCATCGTAAAAAGCATAACGAACAAGTGGACTCGTCGTCATTCCAAGTGTGTTATTGAAAACAACTTTTAAATCGAAGTTTAAAAACACCCATCCATCAACTGAAGTATCCAGCTCACCATTTATCATGTTCGCCTGTTTTCTGGCACGTTGATAAACAGGCAATATCATGGATAAGCAATCGCAGTCAAAGGTATTGTCATAAGTAATCTTAAAGCGGCTTGAAATTAGCATTTCATCGAACAATGCAGCTGACTGCATATCTGCTTTTAGGCGCTCATTTAAAAAAGCATCTACTACCGCATATTCTTCTGTAGAGGTCTCATGCTTAATCACATAAATAACTGGCGCAAAAGATAATTGTGGCTGACTTTTTAAATCCTCAAGCAATGGGCTAAAGCTTGAATCTAAACTAGCATGTGTTTCTGGATAATTAAGATTGACATACTTAGCAAAGCCAATCTGCTGCAAACCTGAGGAGAATTTTGAGTGCAACATCTCAACACCATAGCTATTAAACTCATCCTGACTAACAAATTCAGAAGATTCAAACAGCTTTCGAATGGAATATAAAGATTGCTCAAACAACTTTAGTTGATTCACCAGCTGATGTTCAGTTTGGTCAAACTGCTGGTTAAACTCATTACTCTTTTCGCTACGTTCAAGCGCACGCTCACTATGCCAGGCCCAATAGGTCACAGACAAAGTCACAGCAAGCAAAAACCATGGTAACCACTCATACCAATAGATTGCACGCGTTCCTGTTCTTTTTTGTTTTTTCATTGTTGTTACAGTAGCATTCAACTCTTGCAGTATACACCTTAGTAAAAAATGTTAAATACAGCTAACTACTTAATGTACATTAAGTATCTTTTTTGCAAATGCAATAATAGAGTTAAAATAACGGGTTAAATCAATTCAAATCAGTCGCTCAATAGCGCAACACCAGAGGCAAAATTTTATATGCAATGTGGAATCGTCGGCTTACCTAATGTAGGCAAATCAACCTTATTTAATGCCATTACCAAAGCGGGTATCGCGGCAGAAAACTACCCTTTTTGCACCATTGAACCAAACGTTGGCATTGTCGAAGTGCCTGACTCCCGCTTACAACCATTAATCGACATTGTTAACCCAGCACGTATCCAACCTGCTACGGTAGAAATGGTTGATATTGCAGGCATCGTCGAAGGCGCATCCAAAGGCGAAGGTTTAGGTAACAAATTCTTAGCCAATATCCGCGAAACCGATGCTATCGCACACGTTGTCCGCTGTTTTGATGATGGCAATGTGGTTCATGTGGCAGGTAAAGTGGATCCGCTATCCGATATCGAAGTCATCAATACCGAGCTTGCTTTAGCGGATATGGAAACCGTTGAAAAAACCATGCAACGCGAAAGCAAAAAAGCCAAATCAGGCGATAAAGACGCACTGGCATTAGTGGCGCTATGCGAAAAGGTACAAGCGCACTTAGACAGAGGCGCACCCGTACGCACCATGGGTTTGGACGCAGAACAATTAAAACTGATTAGACCACTGTGTTTAATCACGGTTAAACCAGTGTTGTATATCGCCAATGTCGATGAAGCTGGCTTTGAAAACAACCCTTATTTAGATAAAGTCATGGCACTAGGCGAAAAAGAAGGCGCACCTGTTGTTTGTATCTGCGCCAAAATCGAAGCCGAGATTTCAGAACTAGATGATGAAGATAAAGCCGTCTTCTTAGAGGAGCTAGGACAAGAAGAACCAGGTTTAAACCGCGTGATTCGTGCTGCATACGACTTATTAGGCCTACAAACCTACTTTACCGCAGGCGTACAAGAAGTGCGCGCTTGGACCATTAAAAAAGGTAATACCGCACCACAAGCCGCAGGCGTTATTCATACCGACTTTGAACGCGGCTTTATCCGAGCAGAAGTCATCGCCTATGACGACTACGTCAACAACAAAGGTGAAAAAGGCGCGCAAGAAGCAGGAAAAATGCGATTAGAAGGTAAAGAATATGTCATGCAAGATGGCGATGTGGTTCACTTCCGCTTTAATGTCTAAGTTGCATGAGATTGCTTTTTGGACTGAATAATAGGCCATGTTAAAAAAATTGTCATTGCGATAGCCTAAGCCCGTAGCAATCTAGTTTTATAGTGATTTTTAATGGTTTTTACTTTGACAATTCCTACTGAAAACACTAGAATTGCGGGCTTGCTAAAAACACGGCAAAACAGAACAGATTTACAGTTTCACGGTGATGTAGCTCAGCTGGTTAGAGCACAGGATTCATAATCCTGGGGTCGAGGGTTCAAGTCCCTCTTTCACCACCAAAATAGAGGTTCATAAAGCATCAAAACCTCTCAAAAGCCTCGTAGTTACTAGCTACGGGGCTTTTTTATTGTTTCTTCACGTTTCATAAAGCGTCTTGACATACCCCATATAACTGGGGTAACTTTGTGGGGTAACTCTGATTTTAGAGCTTTTTACTTAGAAAGTTACCCCAAAATGGCACTTACTAACACCACAATATTGAATGCAAAGCCCTCAGAAAAGCCTTATAAACTTTATGATACAGCCGGTTTATTCTTACAAGTTACCCCTGCAGGGGGTAAGTGGTGGCGATTTAAGTATCGTTTTGAGGGCAAAGAAAAACTACTCTCACTTGGAACATATCCTGATGTATCATTAAAGCAAGCCAGAGATAAGCGTGATGACGCAAGAAATCTGCTGGCAAATGATCAAGTTGATCCTAGTAACAAGCGACAACAAATAAAAGCAGAAAAAACACTCAGCTCTTCAAATAGCTTTGAATTAGTTGCACGTGAATGGTGGGGTACTCACATGAAAAATAAAGCGGAGACTCACAAAGATAAAGTGATCAGACGCTTCGAACTCTACTTATTCCCGTGGATTGGCAACGTACCAATTGCCGATATTACCGCCCCTCAACTTCTTCAAGTAGTTAAACGTATAGAAAACCTCAACAAACTAGAAACAGCTCACCGAGCGTTGCAAACTGCTGGTCAAGTATTTCGCTATGCAGTACAAACAGGTCGAGCCATCCGCGACATCACTTATGACCTTAAAGGTGCTTTACCTGCAACAACAACAAAACACATGGCAGCCTTTACCGACCCAAAAGATATAGCGGAGCTTCTACGCGCAATTGACGGGTTTAACGGCACACTAACAGTTCAATGTGCACTTAAGCTTTCACCCTTAGTTTTCGCCCGACCGAGTGAGCTGAGGCAAGCAAAGTGGAGTGATATTGATTTAGATGCTGGTGAATGGCGCTATGTGGTCAGCAAAACAAAAACTGACCATCTAGTTCCGTTATCCAGACAAGCCATTGAAATTCTAAAGGTTATGCAATCTTTTTCTAGTCATAGGGAATATGTGTTTCCAGGCGGACACTCTCCCTTAAGGCCAATGAGTGAAGCCGCAATTAATGCTGCGCTCAAACGCATGGGATATGACACACAAACACAAATAACAGGGCATGGCTTTAGAGCCATGGCTAGAACATTATTACATGAGCGCCTTAACGTAGATCCACATATTATCGAACACCAACTTGCCCATACTGTGCCTGATAATCTTGGTAGCGCTTATAATAGAACTAGATTCATTGAGCAGCGAAAAGCTATGATGCAGCAATGGGCTGACTACCTAGACGGCTTAAAACTTAACAAGAATAAGGATTGAAATGTTTAAAACTATCAAGAATTGCTGGCAACAAAGAGTATTAGAAAGAAAAAATCATATCTCTATTAATCAATCTCAGACGGAAATCATTAAATCGTCTCTTTCAGTTTCTTTTGTTTTTATTATGTTTCTAGTGACTTACGCAATACTAGTTAATTATATATTTTACGATAAGGCGCTTATAAGCTCGATAGATCCATATTTCATTGCAATATTCTATGGCGGCCTTTCTGGAATGTATATTTACAAAAATATAAATTCATATTTCGGTAACTCACAAGAAAAAAAGTTAACTAGCGTTGACACTTTAAATATGCATCTCAAGAACTCAAAATATAATATATCTGATGCAACATTTAAAAAGCTAGATGAATATTATGCAGAAGCCGACAAGAATAAAAAAAATAAATTATTTAAAAATTTAAGCAAAGAAATTGATCTAGAAATTTCTTGTCAAGAGAATAAAAATTTTGATCAAAATCAAAAAACTACTTATTTAAAAGTGATCGGTGTCTTAATTGATATAATCAAAACAAAAGAAGTTTATAAGATTCAATCTCATTTAACCGAGGAGATAATTTACTCGTATGAAGGCGAAAAAGGTGTTGAAGCCGAGCGTGGATTATCTATAAGAAATTTAGATTCAATTTACAGCGAAGCAAACAGTTTACTTTCAATAGCAAGAAAAAGAAAAACTGAACATAAAAATTAACAGCACTTAAATTTCATCACATAATAAAACTGCAATTGCAGTTTTTAAATCTGCAGTTGCAGTGACGTAAGCAAAATGACTTTCTATGATTCACCTTGATATCAATCATCTTGAGGTGAATTTAAATGAATCATTTAGACAGTATAAAAGAATTCGACAACCTAAGCTCTTCTGGCTTTGTTCGTCTACCCGTATTAGTGGCCTTATATGCCTGCTCATCCGCGACGATTTGGCGTGGCGTTAAGTCTGGCAGAATTCCCAGACCTAGAAAATTATCACCTCGCACCGTAGGGTGGAATGTTGGTGAACTTCGTCAAGCTCTAGCAAACACTAAGTAGTGGCTGTTATGAGCAGAACTCAAATACTTCGCAATGATGAAGACACCCTTTTTACCAAGCCTGAGTATTGGGCAATCGAAACTTCTTTATTTAGTGCAAATAACCCTGGCCAGCAAAGCCATGCTTCGGAAAAACCAAGCTTCGGTGAATCAATAGGTACGGTTTTGCGATTAGAAGGCTCTTCAAATACAAGACAACTACTACATGATAACAACGTGTTAGAAGTTGATAGTGGTAGTACAGATTATATATTTCCAAACCAACTCAATCAATCAGAGCGTGGTATTGCAAAACTACAATTGGATTCAATTGATTCAACTCTAGCACAATCAGTGCTAGATGAGTTATCAGCTCTTCTCAACTCAAAACAAGTCAGGGATTCGCTACTCAGCTATCTTCGCGGACTCATTACACGTGCAAAAGCAGGGAATTTTTTGGCAGAAGCAGGCATTAAAATCACTGCATCTCGTGAGCAAATCAAATTAGAGAAAATTGATAAGCCAAGCAAAATAATCACATTCAGCAACCCAATCGATATACCAAAAAGGCTTGCGGCTATGCATCAAGCACTTAAACAGTCATCATCAAGCTCAGCGGAAAAGGAATAGCATTATGCACAATATAACTTATAAAGTGATTTCACTAATAATTGACATTATTAACAAATGGATAGAACTAATTGAACTTTTCTACACAATTACAGGTGTTGTTTTTGGCGCGGCAGTACTATTGGCTTTTTTAACTCGAGAAAAAAAAGTAAGTCTGATTTTTAGTAACATTGCAATTTTGATTTTAATATTTCAAATCGGTTTCTACTTTGCCATACCCTATCTTTATTATCATTACGCAGGCGTAGCTTATCAATTACCATCTATATATTTTTGGAGTTTTTGGATTGAGGCCGCTGCAGGAATTGCTTTAATTTGGCTGACTATTCGTTTCTTATCACCGTCGCTCGAAAAGATTAAATATAAATTAATAAAAACTAGTACTACGGAGCGCAACAGAAAAACAGATATAAGAGAAATTAGTAAATACTTACCCGACTCACAAAAACCTTACGATCCAACACAGTTTTTTAATAATGAAAAGGGTCTTTTTATTGGGTTAGATGAACAAAGGATGCCTGTTTACATTACTTGGCAAGATTGGCAGAAAAGGCATTTAGAGTTAGTCGGGACGACAGGCTCAGGCAAGGGTGTTGCCGCAGGCGTCATACTAACTCAGGCCGTATCAATTGGTGAATGTGTCATTGTATTAGATCCTAAAGACGATGAATTTTTGTCGCATGTGATGCATAAAGCTGCGCAAGATGCAGGCGTTCCTTATGTGTATATTGACTTGAAGGCTGAAGTACCGCAATGGAACCCACTACAACATAAAAATGCCAATGAGATTGAAGAGCTTTTATGTGCGGGCTTTTCACTGGGTGAAAAAGGCACGGATGCAGATTTTTACCGCTTAAACGATAGGTGTGCAGCGCGCATATTTGCCAATCTAGCTTATGTCAACCAAACAACATTAATCGATACGCTGCAATTACTCATAGAGCAACATCCAGATATTGCAGAAGCGGGTAAGAAATTCGTATCAGATTTGCAGGAAATAAGTTTAATCGCTACAGTGAATACTTCACACGGCGTGGATCTAGCAAAACTAATGCAGCAAGGTGCTGTAGTCTATGTGCGTGGTTCGATGCGAAATCCACGCATTCTTAAACTGCAACGCATACTTTTCCTATCTATGATTCAGTTTATAGAGTCTCGTGACCGTGAATCTGCACGTCGTGTATGCCTATTTTTAGATGAGTTTAAATATTTGATTTCACGTCCCGCACTAGAAGCATTGGGTGCCATTCGTGATAAACGTGCTCATGTACTGATTGCACATCAAAGTTTGGGTGATTTGCGCGACTGTCCTGCTGATCTTGATCCAGAATCGGTGGTTTCCTCTGTTAATGAGAACTGTGCGATAAAAATTGCCTACAAGGTGAAAGATCCTGACACAGCACAATGGTTAGCGCGGATGAGTGGAAGCATACTGGTAGATGATGAAATAAGGCAAGTTAAAACCAATTCTGGACTAACAGAAATTAGAGATGGGGAGCGAACTTTAAAACAAGCTGAACGTTTCTTAATTGACACGAATATGTTGCAATCATTACCAGATCGATGTGCTGTACTTTATGGGGTGGGGTTAGCAGAATTTTGCTTCACTTCACCTATAAAAGTCATAAAAAGCGAGGAGGCAACTACTCCCTTTAAAACAGTAAATACAAATAAAATAATAACTAAACCAATGCAAACAATTGCACAGGGGTTACTTGATGTTGATTAATTCATACCAACAACGCTGCGCAAGAACGCAAACCAAACGTACAAAAGTTTTAAGGTTTTTACGTGACGAAACTTGGAGCAACCTGACAAACATAGCAGGTG
>JBFJJY010000029.1:0-9887 GCA_041612055.1 Methylophilaceae bacterium
AATACTACAAGAAGTCTGCGACCCTTTAAATGGCTTGGTTGACTTTCAGGCACGGAACATCGCCTTTGCATTAGATTTATCAGGTGACCAAATTGCTGAATTTACTAAATTGGCAAAAGGTTTGTATCGATTATTTATTGAGAATGACTTAGCATTACTCGAAATTAATCCGCTTGTGGTGACAACAGACGGTCATCTAGTTGCACTTGATTGCAAAATGACGGTGGATGATAACGCACTGTATCGTCAAAAAACATTAGCGGGCCTGCGAGACTGGTCACAAGACGATACAAAAGAAGCAGAAGCACACCACTCTGGTCTTAATTATATTGCCCTCAATGGCAATATCGGCTGTCTAGTGAACGGCGCAGGTCTTGCAATGGCGACTATGGATTTAATTAAATTACATGGTGGTATGCCCGCTAACTTTTTAGATGTCGGTGGCGGTGCAACCGCAGAAACGGTTACTAAAGCATTTAAAATCATTTTAGCGGATCAAAACGTCAAAGCGATTTTAGTCAATATTTTTGGTGGAATTATGCGTTGCGATATTATTGCAACTGGCATTATCACTGCGGTGAAAGAGGTAGAAATGACGATTCCTGTCGTCGTTCGTCTAGAAGGCACAAACGTGGAATTAGGTAAACAAATGTTGCGAGAAAGTGGCTTGAATATTATTTCAGCAGAACACTTAACTGATGCGGCAGAGCAAGCAGTAAAGGCGGTAGCATGAGTATTTTAGTCAACAAAAACACCAAAGTATTATGCCAAGGCTTTACAGGCAAGCAAGGCACGTTTCACTCTGAACAAGCGATTGCTTACGGCACAAAAATGGTTGGTGGTATTACCCCACGCAAAGGTGGACAAACGCACCTTGGCTTGCCTGTGTTTAATACGGTACGTGAAGCGGTACGTGAAACGCAAGCCAATGCCAGCGTTATTTATGTTCCACCGCCATTTGCTGCCGACTCTATTCTAGAAGCGAGTGATGCAGGGATCGAATTGGTTGTTTGTATTACAGAAGGCATCCCCGTATTAGACATGATCAAAGTCAGATCAGCCTTAGATGCGAATGGCACCAAACTTATTGGTCCAAACTGTCCTGGCATTATCACACCAGATGAGTGCAAAATCGGCATTATGCCAGGTAGCATTCATCTGAAAGGGAAAGTAGGCGTTGTGTCACGCTCGGGCACCCTAACCTACGAGGCTGTACAACAGACTACCGCTCTCGGTTTAGGTCAAACGACTTGTGTTGGTATTGGCGGCGACCCAGTAAAAGGTTTAAACTTTATCGAGTGTTTGGCTTTGTTTGAAGCTGATCCTGAAACAGAAGCGATTATTATGGTCGGTGAAATTGGTGGTAGTGATGAAGAAGCAGCAGCCGATTATATTAAAAATCATGTCACCAAACCTGTCGCCGCTTATATTGCCGGCTTAACGGCACCCAAAGGCAAACGCATGGGACATGCAGGCGCTATTATTTCTGGTGGCTCTGGTCGTGCAGAAGACAAGATGACTGCACTTGAACGCGCTGGAGCAGTCGTAGCGAACTCCCCAGCAGGGCTCGGGCAAGCGGTGATACGAGCAATGCAGATGAAAGAAAGATAGCCATTGAAAAAATATTCTCTTTCCCTTTTATTGTGTTTGATGCTACTCAGCAACTATAGCTTAGCAGAAGACTTACCGTATTTATTAACGGTGTCTTCTACAGGTGATATAGCCGCTATCACCGAGTTATTGGCTGCAGGCACTAATCCAAATACGAAAGATAAAGATAACATTACCGCGCTCATGTACGCAGCGCGAAAAGATCAAGCTATCGCAGCTGAGCTACTGATTAATAAAGGCGCTCAGGTTAATGCGCAAGATAGTGATGGTTGGACACCACTTATGTATGCGGCAAGAAGAAATCATGTAGCAACCATGAAAACTTTGCTAGCCAAAGGTGCTGACGCAGCAATGTCGAATGAAACAGGCTGGACAGCCATTAGTATGGCAGCAGCTGAAGGAAGTAACGCAGCTGTTGAACTGCTGATTAGTCATGGGGTTGATGCTGATACTAAAAATGATGACGGAAAAACTGTACTCATGCATGCCACTAACATTGGCGACCTGCCGACTGTGACCACATTAATCAAGCGCGGTGCAGACGTTAACATGCAGGACCCATTTGGTGTGAATGCGCTAATGTATGCCGCACGTAACAACGATACTAATATCGTCAGTTATCTGCTTGAGCACGGAGCCAATATTCATGCAAAAGATAATTCAGAGTGGACAGCATTGTCTTGGGCTGTTCATAAGTCGGCAATCGATGTAGCAAAATTACTCATTGATCAAGGTGCTGACATTAACCATAAAGATTCACAAAGTACGCCTATATTAGAACTCGCTATTGATGCTGATTCCGAAGAGCTAGTGAAGTTACTATTAGCGCATCAAGTTGATTTAAAAGCGCGTGACAAATATGGTTTAACCGCTTATGTATATGCGCTCAAAAAAGGAAATCCTGACATTGTCAAAATGATTAAACGTGCTGGCGGAAAATACTAATTGATGAAAATCGCTATTGCACAATTCAACGCGATTGTTGGAGACATTACTGGTAACGCCAATAAAATAATTACATTGGCAAATCAAGCAAAGGCGCATGGAGCCAGTTTAATCATTACGCCAGAGCTGAGTTTATGTGGCTATCCGCCAGAAGACTTATTATTCAGACAAGATTTCATTATCGCCAACCAAAAAACGCTTAACCGTATTGCACAATCTACCCAAGGCATTACCGTTCTAGTTGGCCACCCACATTTTGAAAACAAACAGTTATTCAACGCAGCAAGTGTACTTCAAAACGGTAAAGTCATTGCAACCTATCACAAGCAAATATTGCCCAACTATAGTGTATTTGACGAAGATCGTTACTTTGAAGCTGACAATCAACCGCTAGTATTCGAGTTAGACGGAATTAAATTTGGTCTTCTCATCTGCGCCGATGGCTGGGAACCCGTGCCTGCGAGAAAAGCAAAAGAAGCAGGAGCAGAATTTTTGCTCTCTCTTAATGCTTCTCCCTATCATATGGATAAGCTAGAAACACGGTATGAAGTGCTCATCGAACGCGTTAAAGAAACTGGTTTACCGCTCATTTATGCCAATCTGGTTGGTGGTCAAGATGAGTTAGTCTTCGATGGTGCGTCGTTTGTACTGAATAACCAAGGTCAGGTAACCCATCAGCTACCCTCATTTGTAGAAACACTAGACTATATTGAAATCACAAATAAGCAACCCGTCGCCACTAGCATTATTCCAGCCTTGAGCCTAGAAGCCATGGTCTACAATGCACTTAAACTTGGCTTAGCTGATTATGTGAATAAAAATGGCTTTCCTAGCGTTGTACTCGGCCTTTCTGGCGGAATTGACTCTGCATTGACTTTAGCGATTGCTGTCGATGCATTGGGTGCTGAACGTGTCAAAGTGTTGATGATGTCATCACAATACACTGCCAGCATGAGTGTGGACGATGCGATAACAATGGCTAAGTTAGTTGGCGTGGATTATAGTTTAATTCCAATTAAATCCCTTTTCGAGTCATTTAAACTCGCGCTATCGGATGAATTTAAAGGTAAAGCAGAAGATACAACAGAAGAGAATCTACAAGCCCGTATCCGCGGCATGCTATTAATGGCGATATCCAATAAGTTTGGTAGCATTGTGTTAACCACTGGCAATAAGTCAGAAACGGCCGTTGGTTATAGCACATTATACGGTGATATGGCTGGCGGCTTTGCCTTATTAAAAGACGTGCCAAAAACTTTGGTATATCAGTTAGCCCACTATCGCAATAGTCTCTCTATCGTGATTCCTGAACGCATCATCACCCGTGCACCGAGTGCTGAATTACGCGATAATCAGACCGACCAAGATAGCTTGCCCGCTTATGAAATACTCGATGCCATCATGCAAGCCTATGTGGAAGATGACCTTAGTCTTGATAAAATTATCAAGCTTGGCTTTAAAGAGGCTGATGTTAAACGCGTCACCAAATTGATTGATGTTAACGAATATAAGCGCCGTCAAGCGCCCATTGGTGTCAGAATTACCCAACGCGGATTTGGTAAAGATAGAAGATACCCAATTACTTGCAAATTAAACTTTAATTAGTAGTACAATTTAATGAAGTAATCAGGAGAGTTAAATGAAAAAAATCGAAGCTGTCATTAAACCATTTAAATTAGAAGAAGTGCGTGAAGCCCTTTCTGAAATTGGCATCAATGGCTTAACCGTAACAGAAGTCAAAGGGTTTGGACGCCAAAAAGGTCATACAGAACTCTATCGCGGCGCTGAATATACGATTGATTTCCTTCCTAAAGTAAAACTAGAGTTAGTCGTCGCTGACGAAATCTTAGATTCTGCAATGGATGCCATTGTTAAAGCAGCGCACACTGGCAAAATTGGTGATGGCAAAATTTTTGTGACCAGCGTAGAACAAGCACTACGTATCAGAACAGGTGAAACAGGCGAACAAGCTGTTTAAGCCAGCAAATAAAAAATTATTCAAAAATCTCATCCGCTTCACACAATCGAGTCCTGCGGGCTCAGCATGCCCTGCCCGCTTCTTCTCTTTATGCTAGCGCGTCAAATCAGTTGTAAAGATTTTTCATTAATCAATTTGGCACTACGCATCCCTATTCATAACGAAATTAAATTACAATCTGCTCCAATTTAAACGTTGAGCAGTCATCTTTGCTAAAATCAACTAATGACATTTGAAAGAAAAGTAGCAGGTGCATTCAATTTAACTGAGGAAAATTGGATGAAACATGCAAATCCATTAAGCGTGTGGTCACGATATTCTGTCCTTCCAATCATCATCTTTGCTTTTTGGAGTCGGATTTGGATTGGTTGGTGGTGTCTAATCCCAGGAACCTTATCTGTACTTTGGATGATTTTCAACCCTATTCTTTTTAAAAAGCCAAAATCTACCAAGAACTGGGCATCCAAGGCTGTGCTCGGTGAGCGTATTTATTTAAACAGAGATAAGATCAACATTCCAGATCATCACAATGTGCCTTTATACAAAGTCTTACACAGTATTTCTGCAGTCGGTTTTATGCTTGCAATATGGTCAATCGTTACTTTTTCGCTGTGGGGTGCTATGTTAGGTGTGACAATGGCTTATATGGGTAAAAGCTGGTTTTTAGACCGTATGGTTTGGTTGTATGAGGATATGAAGAACAAGAATGAAATATACCAAAGTTGGGAATATTGAACATAACCATCTATTGAACTGAAACTGATTCAGTAAACTGGGTTTATTGCGAAAATAGTCGCCGTACTTGCTCTAGGTCGGCCTGTGTATCAACACCACTGGCTGGGGCATTATCAGTAACCGTAACGGCTATTTTGAATCCATGAAACAGCACTCTTAGTTGCTCCAAGCTTTCTATCTGCTCTAGTTCAGTCATACTGAGCTCTGCATACTGCTTTAGGAAACCAACACGATATGCATAAATGCCGATATGGCGATGGGCTTTAATGTTTTGTTTATATGCATCATCACGCGGATAGGGAATGGGTGAGCGACTAAAATATAATGCATGACCCTCAGCATCCATCACTACCTTGACAATATTGGGGTTGAGCATGGCAACCTCATCACTAATGGCATGACAAGCGGTTGCCATCACTGCATGACGGCTGTGACCTAAGGTAAGTGCTACTTCCTGAATCAGTTGCGGATCAATGAGCGGTTCATCGCCCTGCACGTTAACGACAATATCATCATCATCCCAGTTAAGCTGCTGCGCAACTTCCGCAATCCTGTCGGTCCCCGAAGCATGATCGACACGCGTCATGACTGCTTGAATTTGGTGGCTGGCAGCAACTTGGATAATTTTTTCAAAATCGGTAGCGATAACCACGCTGCTTGCCCCGCTTTTGTTGGCCTGCTCTGCCACACGCACCACCATGGGTTTGCCTGCGATATCAAGCAGCGGTTTGCCTGGTAAACGTGTACTGGCATAACGCGCTGGAATAACGACCCTAAACGACACTAGCGGCCCTTTTCGTCTCTTGCGTACTCATCTTCATTGAGCTTACGCGCTTCTTCTTCCAGCAATACTGGGATGCCATCACGAATAGGATAAGCGAGACGGGCTGATTTTGAAATCAGTTCGTTTTGCTCTTTTTTATAAATCAATGGTCCCTTTGTGACAGGACAGACTAATATCGCTAGTAATTTTGCATCCATCATGTACCTCTATTCATTTTGTCTTTTGCTGTAATTTTGATAATAGCATTGGTAGTAAGCGACCGTCGATTTTTGCTTCTATGGGTAACACCCAATGATACGCTTCTGCGAAAGTGTGACATTTTACTGCATCTTTCTCTGTCATGATCAACGCATCACACGCTATAGTACTTAAATCTTGCCGTGTAAATGCTTGATGATCATTAAACGGCCACTGACTAAATTTCAGCCCTAATGATTGTAATTGTTGAAAAAAACGCTCTGGCTTACCGATACCCGCCATGGCAGCAACATCTTTATCTTTAAAATAGCTGACTGATTGTTTTAAGTCAGGATTTAATAAATTATAAAAGTCTCCGGACACAAGCTCCATTGGGTAGCCATCTTTCACGTTTACATTGCCATTTAAAATCACTGCATCCACGCTTGCGAGACGCGCATGTGATTCCCGCAATGGTCCTGCTGGTAGTAAATGCTGACTCTGTTGCGTCTGCTGATCAACAACTGCTATTTCGATTTGTCTTTGTAAACGATAGTGTTGTAATCCATCATCACTAATGATGATATCGCATGCTGGATGTTGTTTCAGCAGATATTTCCCTGCTTCTACCCTATCAACGGAAACATAAACTGGACAGCCCGTTTTTTGAGCAATTAACACAGGTTCATCACCTACCACGCTCGGCAGGCTATCCGCCTGAACGCTGGTTGGTTGCGTGACTTTTGCACCATATCCACGACTAATCACACCAGGTTGATAACCCTGTGCTTTGAGTTGATTGACCAGCCAGATGACAACGGGTGTTTTACCACTACCGCCCATGTTAATGTTGCCTACCACAACAACAGGAACAGGCAGAGCATATGATCGCAATAGGCCAACTCGATATAAGAAACGACGCAACACTATGATAATTGCAAAGAGCCAAGACAAGGGAATTAGCACTAAATAGAACAGGTGATTTTTATCTTGCCATGCGCGTAATATCAGGTCATGCATAAGACCCCTAACCCACTAATCATTAAACTCTTTTTGATAGAGTTTTGTATAATAGCCTCTCATTTCGAGAAGCTCTTGATGGCTGCCTGACTCGACAATTTTGCCTTTATCCATCACTAATATTCTGTCTGCATTTTCGATGGTACTTAGGCGGTGTGCGATGACAATACTAGTACGATTCTGCATCAAGACATCCAACGCCGCTTGAACGTGTTGTTCTGATTCAGTATCCAACGCTGAGGTTGCCTCATCCAGTAGTAAGATAGGTGCATTTTTAAGAATCGCGCGCGCAATGGCTATACGTTGCCGCTGACCTCCTGATAAGCGCACGCCTCTATCGCCAATTTCGTTTTGCAGCCCAAGTGGCATCTGCTGAATAAATTCCCATGCATTGGCTGCCTTAGCTGCTTTAACGACTTCTTCTTCGCTGGTATCCCTTAATACACCATACGCGATATTATTAAAAACTGTATCGTTGAATAAAATAATATCCTGACTAACCAGAGAAAACTGAGCGCGTAAGTCCTTGAGTGATAATGCGCGAATATCTATTCCATCCAGTAAAATAAGACCTTGTTGTAGTTCATAAAAGCGTGGCAATAAATTCACTAATGATGTTTTTCCGCCACCTGAACGCCCCACTAAGGCGATTTTCTCACCCTTTTTAACAGTAAAGCTCAAATCGTCTAATGCTAAGCGCTTGGCATTTTCATAACGCAAACTCACATTTTTAAATTCGATATCTCCATTACTTACTTGGCTTAACTGTCGCTCACCTTCGTCCTCTTCAATTGGCGCATCAATCACCTCAAACACACTCTGTGCAGCCGCTAAACCAACTTGAAAATCTTCATTGGCCGCCGTGATATGCTTGATGGGAGAAATGAGCATCAGTAAAGCACCAATAAATGCAGCAAACTCACCTACGGTAAAGCGCCCCAATGCATAATAAACAACCAGCGCCAGCGCTAATGCTGCTAATACTTCAATGACAAAGCTGTTGAGCCCTGCTATCCGTGCAGAACGTAGCTCTAAATCTCGATTATCTATCACTACTTTTGAGAAGCGCTGATCTTCATAATCTTGCGCACCAAAAATCTTTACAATACGCTGTCCAGAAATTGCCTCTTCTGAGACCTTGGTCATTTCGCCAACCGCTAATTGCACTTTTTTTGCATTTGCGCGCAACTTGGGTGTGGTTTTTCTGAGATACAAAATCATTAAAGGCGCAACAATAGCGAAGATTAAGGTCAGACGCCAATCGAGGTAAAGCATGTAACCAACCAAGCCGACCACCGTTAAGATATCTCTTAACACATTCATTGCTGTTCGTGTCGCTACACTAGAGAGTCTCTCGGCGTCATATGTTAATTTAGAGACCATGACTCCTGTTGACTGCATATCAAAAAAACTCACTGGCATATGCATAAGTCGGCTAAACGCTTGTCTTCTTAAGGTTTCAACCACACGTCGCGCTATCCAGCGCATGCTATACATAGAGACAAAACCAGCGACACCGCGCAATGTCATTAAAGCAAACAACATGAGAGGAAGCACAAACACTTGCTCTGCTGACTGTCGCATAAAGCCTTCATCAGTCACTTTTTTAATCATTGCCAAAAAAGCCGTATTGCTCAAAGACAACACAGCCGTTGCAAGAATCGTAACGGCAAAGATGTATTTATATCGCCAAGCGTAAGAAAAGATACGCAAAAAAAGTGCTTTGGCATTATGTATTTGTGGCAGTGCGTTTTTTTTACGCAAACGTTTCGACATGCTTAACCCTGAAGAAACTGATTAAGAAGATGAAAGTAATTAATTGCTCGGCCCTTGCGTTGCAAAAGTAATATGCGTGTAGTTAGCAAGACGTGCGGCTTCCATGACGTTCACAACCGATTGATGCGTCGATTTGGCATCGGCATTAATCACAATTGTTGGATCCTTGCCATCACCCACTGCTGCTTGTAGTGCGCTGGCAATCTCTTCTACGCTAGCACCCGCCTCTTTTGTTTCAATCATGTAACGCCCAGTCGCATCGACGTCAACTGTAATGACTAATGGCTTGTCTTCTGGCTGATTAGCCTCTGCAGTTGGTAAATTAATTTGTAATTCACTGGTCCGAGAAAAAGTAGCATTGACGATCAGAAAGATAATAATCACTAACAACACATCAATTAACGGAATAAAGTTAATTTCTAAGTCTTCGTGATTTTTTCCACGTTGAAAATTCATTTTAGTGTTCCTTTAAAACTGAGGGCGAAATTAACGTTCACCGTGCAGAATTTCAACTAATTTAATGGCTTGCTGCTCCATGTCCAATAACAAAGTATCAACCTTAGAACGGAAATAGCGGTAAGCAATCATCGCGGGGACAGCCACTACGATACCTGCTGCGGTATTATATAAAGCCACTGAAATACCACGCGCAAACTGGGCAACATCGTGCCCAGAATTAGTAAAAGCACCAAACAATTCCACCATACCAATCACTGTTCCCAACAAACCAAGTAATGGGGCAACAGTTGCAATAGTGCCTAAGGTGGAAAGATATCTTTCTAAGTTATGGGCAACTGCTCGGCCCGTTTCTTCAATCGACTCTTTCATGACTTCTCTAGAGTTTTTTTCATTAGCTAGTGC
>JBFJJY010000030.1:0-9827 GCA_041612055.1 Methylophilaceae bacterium
CAAATATCGTAAAGAAAACGGTAACTTCAAATCAGTAAATGATTTAACCAATATCAAAGGGATTGGTCCTAAAATTGTTGAAAAGATTGGTAAAGATGCCACCGTCTCAGGTAAAACAACAGTTGCTAATACAACAAAAACAACAGCAAACAATACCAAGAAGACAAAATCTGAGTAATTGAATAGGTAATAAAAAAACCCGCTTAGGCGGGTTTTTTGTTGTCTTAATCTGGTCGTTACTTAACTGACATCCCAGCTTGTGCGCCACTATCAGGACTTAGAATATAAGGCCCTCCTCGCTCATCGCTCGCTGCCAATACCATGCCTTCACTCAAGCCAAACTTCATCTTACGTGGCGCAAGATTAGCGACCATCACTGTTAAACGACCTTTTAACGTTTCAGGATCGTAAGCTGATTTAATGCCAGCAAACACTTGTCTGGTTTTTTCTTCGCCAATGTCTAAAGTGAGTTTTAATAATTTATCGGCACCTTCCACATGCTCTGCGTTAACAATTTTGGCAATGCGCAAATCGACCTTGGTGAAATCATCTATCCTAATATATTGCTCATCCACATCATCGGCTGGCTTAGTGGTTACCGCTGCTGTTTTTTCAATGTTTTTCTCGAGGTTTTCTTTGTTGGCTTCTGTCATCGCTTCTATCGCTTTAGGATCAATTCTAGTAATTAAATGGTTGTATTGGTTAATGGTATGTTGTGCCGTTAAGCTTGTGGCAACACTCGCCCAATCAAGTGGTTGAACGTTTAAAAAGGCTTCAATTTCACTTGCCAGTTTAGGCAACACAGGCTTGAGATAAAGGGTGAGCAAGCGGAACATTTCCAGAGCATCTGAGCATACTTGCTGTAGCGCATCCTCTTGCCCTTCTTGTTTTGCCATGACCCATGGCGCTTTGTCTGCCACATAGCCATTCGCTAAATCACTCAAACGCATAATTTCACGCAACGCTTTGCCGTACTCCCGTGCAGCATAAGCCGTTGCAATATCAGAAGCAGCTGTTTTTAATTCAGCTATAACAGGATTATTTGTCGATGGATTTAATACGCCATCAAAGCGCTTATTAATAAACCCAGCGGTACGACTCGCAATATTGATATATTTACCAACTAAATCACTATTCACGCGCGCGACAAAGTCTTCTAAATTCAAGTCGATATCTTCCATCGTGGCATTCAATTTTGCTGCATAGTAATAGCGTAAATACTCAGGATTTTTGATATGGTCTAAATAGCTACGGGCGGTAATGAATGTGCCACGCGATTTCGACATTTTTTCGCCATTCACGGTCAAAAAGCCATGCGCGAAGATTTGCGTTGGTGTGCGATAGCCACTATATTCCAACGTTGCAGGCCAAAATAAGGCGTGAAAATAGAGAATATCTTTACCAATAAAATGATAAAGCTCCGTCTCGCTGCCTGCTTTCCAATATTCATCAAAATCCAAACCATTTTTGGCACATAGATTTTTAAAACTCGCCATATAACCAATCGGCGCGTCCAGCCATACATAAAAGTATTTGCCTGGCGCATCTGGAATTTCAAACCCAAAATAAGGTGCATCGCGTGAAATATCCCAATCGTTCAAGCCATTCTCAAACCATTCACCCATTTTGTTGACAGCTTCGCCTTGCAAGGTGCCAGAACGTGTCCACTCTTTTAAAAAATCTTCACAATCGGATAATTTAAAAAAGTGATGCTCGGTTTCTTTACGCACTGGTGTTGCACCAGATACAGCAGAGTAAGCATTAATTAATTCAGTCGGATTATAGGTTGCACCACAGACTTCACAAGAATCACCGTATTGATCCTTGGCATGACATTTAGGACATTCACCTTTAATAAAGCGGTCTGGCAAGAACATGTTTTTAACAGGGTCATAAAACTGCTCTATGGTTTTGGTGGCTATTTTGCCATTGGCTTTTAGCGCTTTATAAATATTTTGTGATAGCGTTTTATTTTCGTCTGAGTTGGTTGAATAGTAATTATCAAAACCAACTAAAAAGCCATCAAAATCTGCGCTGTGCTCTTTATGGACACCATCAATTAACGCTTCTGGTGTGATGCCCTCTTTCTCGGCGCGCAACATGATTGGCGTACCATGCGTATCATCCGCGCACACATAATGCACTTCGTGCCCCTGCATTTTTTGAAAGCGTACCCAGATATCTGTTTGAATATATTCAACTAAATGTCCAAGATGAATACTGCCGTTTGCGTATGGAAGTGCTGAAGTAACGAGGATTTTACGTGCCATGGTAAATGAACCGATTATGCTAAAAGCGTTATTTTAACAAAACCCAGCCACTTAACCTAAGTTTAATCAACACAGCGCATTGTCATCAAAGGTTTATCCGTTTGTCATATTTTTTAAAAGAATTCTCTACAAAATAGTCACAGAAATTTCAAACTAGCTCAAAAACCACTATCAATACAATGGAATAAAACGATGATTATTATCACGGATACGTTTGAACAAACCAACGGAGTCTCTACTACCTACAAAAACATCAAAAGAATCGCACGATCACGCAATCTAAGCTTTAAAGTCATTCATCCTAGTTTATTTAACTGGATACCCATGCCGTTTTATCCTGAAATCCAATTAGCAACACAGCCTTGTCGCTTGTGGCGCTTACTCAACCGCATTAACCCACCACAAATTCATATTGCAACGGAAGGCATTCTGGGCGCGGTAGCCAGAGCATGGTGTATGCGCAATAAGAAACCGTTCACTACGTCATATCACACTCAATTTCCAGAGTATTTAAATGTATATTGTCGCATCCCACTAAGTTGGACTTATGCTTATTTACGGCGCTTTCATGCCCCTGCAAAAACCACGTTTGTCACCACAGAAACCATGCGTAATCAATTGGCGGCACGTGGCTTTAAGCACTTAACTGTCTGGACCCGCGGTGTTTCAGATCAGTTAAAAAGTGAAAAAATGTATCAGCAATCAAATGGCAAACTGCGGGTACTCAATGTGGGGCGAGTCAGCAAGGAAAAGAATCTAGACGTGTTGTGTGCCTATGAAAATGAGTTTGCTATTTCGATAGTTGGCGATGGACCACATTTAGAAACGCTCAAAAGAAAGTATAAAAAAGTTAATTTTTTAGGTTATAAGTTTGGCAAAGAATTAGCAGATATTTATGCAGAACACGATATCTTTGCTTTCCCATCGCGCACTGATACTTTTGGTATCGTCATGATCGAAGCCATGTGCAATGGCTTGCCCGTAGCAGGCTACAATGTTGCTGGGCCAATTGATGTGATTGAACATGGCGTAACAGGCTGTATTAACGACGACTTACATCATGCCATTGTGGGCTGCAAAAAGTTAGACCATCAAAAGATTAAGCAGACAGCAAGAAAAAAATGGAGCTGGGCAAACTGCTTTGATATCTTTTCCACTCACTTCCATGCTTAATCATTCACGCGATAAACAGTGCAAACACCGCTTGAGCACATGACGTGCTGAGCAATATCCGTTAAAATACCTGAATTATTTAGTCAGGAATATGAACGCATGGCCATTACGGAATTACTGGTTCAAAGTACACTTAAACTGTGTATAGACCCGAATACAGGTAAAGATTTTATTAGCAGCAAATCTGCCAAAAACATCCAAATACAAGACAATAATATCAGTCTGGATATCGTGCTTGGCTACCCCGCTAATAGTGTATTGAACGATATCAAAACATTGATTACCAATGATTTAAAAGCACTCGATGGTGTTGGTGAAGTTAATGTTAATGTCGGCAGTCGTATTGTGTCGCACAAAGTACAGCAAGGCGTTAACTTACTACTTAATGTCAAAAATGTCATTGCGGTAGCATCAGGTAAAGGTGGTGTAGGCAAATCAACCACTTCCGTTAATTTAGCTTTAGCATTAGCGGCCGAAGGCGCAACGGTTGGCTTGTTAGATGCGGATATATATGGTCCTAGCCAACCGCAAATGCTCGGTTTAAGTGGTCGCCCAGATAGTGCAGATGGCAAAAGCATAGAACCGATGGAAGCCTACGGCATACAAGCCATGAGTATTGGCTTTTTAGTCGATACCGATACGCCGATGGTGTGGCGTGGCCCAATGGTCACTGGCGCATTAGAACAACTCTTACGCGACACCAAATGGCGCGATTTAGATTATTTAGTCATCGATTTGCCACCTGGTACTGGCGATATTCAACTGACATTGGCGCAAAAAATTCCAGTCACAGGTGCGATTATCGTCACCACACCGCAAGATATTGCGCTGCTTGATGCACGTAAGGGTTTGAAAATGTTTGAAAAAGTCGGGATTCCGATTTTAGGCATAGTAGAGAATATGAGCACCCATATTTGCAGTAACTGCGGACATGAAGAGCATATCTTCGGTGCAGGCGGCGGTGAACTAATGTGCAAAGATTACAACGTCGATTTGCTGGGTAGTTTGCCGTTAGATATCAAAATCCGCGAACAGGCAGACAACGGCAAACCAACCGTAATTGCAGAGCCAGATAGTGACATTGCCAAGGTGTATAAAACCATTGCGCGAAAAGCAGCCAGTAAAATTGCTATTGCAGGACTTGACCATAGCGGCAAGTTTCCCAATATTGTGATTCAAAACACCTAATCTTAGCGTAAGCTAATCACCATATTAAAAAGACGGCCTAAGCCGTCTTTTTGTTTAGGCAATTGCATTATTTATGTTCAGTCAACGTCTCCGCTGCCGCCCAACATAAAGATATCATTCACTTCCACATTGACTGGTGGTAAAGCAGTTCTGGCTTCTACCATCGTAGCAGGTGCGACTGTTAATGTTGACTTACCAATAATTCCGGCTGTACCGATATCATTTAAGCCAAGCTCACCCACCAATCTACCTGTGACTTGCCCAGATATAACAGTACCCGACCTAGATAAGCGAGCAACTCTCCCTTCCATCAAACCACCAGTAACATTGCCTGTCAATGTATTGCCAGATATCGTCCCGTTTAAAACGCTATATCCAGAATGACTGGTTTGATCATATGAATTCCCCCCAGAACCAAACAACCCATTCCAACTGGCTTGCGTAAAATTCACAGTAATATTGACTGGTGACCTCAGTGCGCTGATACCGTCAAAACGATAGATTAAATTCCCACCACCTGGCACAGCCGCAACTGCAACAGCAATGTTGCTGATTGGCATCAGTTTGCCAATAACAGTTAGGCCACTAAAAACACTTTCACCATCCTCAAGATAAAACGAGCCTGCCGTAATAAAATCTTGATTGGAATCATTCTTTGTCCCAAAGCTGTCCTCGTTAAGATAAAGATTAAGTCGGCTCTTTGCTGAAAGAGCCGTTCTTGCTTTCTCCCCCCTAGAACTGACAACTTCAAAGGCGCCCTCTGAACCATCTCCTTTAGGAAAAAACAACCTGTAAGTTTCATCTCCAGTTCCACTTAGGTTAAGTAAGATTGAAGCAGGACCAGAATCCGCATACAGTAAGCGGTCATTTTCTTCCCCTACTTCGTTGACAGGCACTAATGCAATATCTCCTAGCGCGCCTTTGTTGCCAGAAAACGTTAACGTAGATCCGCTGGTTATCAGGCTATAACCAACCCAGCCCGTTTCAGTTGGGTCTGTTGTAGCTTCAGCTAGCACACCTTGATTGTTACCTATTCGTGTTTGTTCTGCTGTTGTAGGATTAGGGTTGCTGTTATAACTGTACTGAAAATTCTCTGGTGCAAACTGCGGACTTGCATTCCAATACGCCCATTCATCTACAGAATCTGCTTGCGCAGGGCTGACACTCAAAAATGGCGTTAGTAGCATCAGTAATAAGCTACTGGCTTTTAATGTAGTATTTCTCATGTCTTTTCCTCATTTGCTTTTAATGTCTGTATTTGATCAGTTGACGATATACATTGACAATCGTGATTAAAAGAACTTACCCATCTTAACGCCGTATTGTGTGCGTTTATAATCATAAATTGATACGTTAGAAGCATTTTTTATGTGGGTCACACTTGCATCTAGCGTCCAGTCTTTAATAAAACTTTGACTGAATTGATGGCTATAACCAATCGTCGTGCGGTTTTCATCTTCATCACGTGCTTTATTAAACAGCACTTCTTTACCATCAAACTCACTGTTTTTGAACGCATGTTTAGCATAAACATTATCTGCACCTGTTACGCTGTAATTGACACCCGCTGATAATTCGTGGCCATCATTACTAAAGCGATTAATATCAGCATTTTCATTAAACAGTTTTGCGCCAAATTGTAGATTCAACTTTGTTTCGAGTAGTGATTTAGCAAAACTAACGCCAATGTTTTGATAGTCACTATCGCGGCCTGGCGCAGCATTGTCATTAAACGCACGCTTTTGCAACTGTCCATCCAGCGTGATACTGGTGGTTTTGTTAACACTCCAAGTCACCGTAGGTGAAAGCCCGTAAAACTCTGCCAGCTTTTTATGTCCTAAATCTATATAGTCATAAGAAAAATCAACCCCTGCACGCCAACGCTCAGCAACAACAAATAACGGCCCTGTACTTAAACTCAATACATTTAAATCAAAATCACGAGAGCTAAAGTAATCGTTACGATAAAAACCGATATTGCTTTGCCATAGATAAGCCGCTGTTTGATTAAACAGATTAAATGTATTGGGCGACAAATAGCGGTGTGATAAGCCAACATTTTGCATATTGTAATTTTTAGAAAGCTCGGTCGCATTCGCTACCAATTGGGCACCACCAATATTAATAACGCGACTACTTGGACCTACATTAATGTTGCTATCATGACCAAAACCAAACGTAATATATGGCGTAAATAGATGCGGCTTACTTTCTGCATTAATGGTATCTAAGAATTTTTGTACATTCACTCTAACGCCATCTGGTGTGTTAGGGTCAGCTAGAACGGTCTCTGCTTCTTGTCTGGCCGCTGCAAAATTCAACGCTTTAAAATAAGAGAGCGCAAGCTCTGCACGGGCACGACCAAGCTCTGGGTTAGCACTTAAAATGGCTTGAAACTCAGCAATAGCACTATCGTAATCACCTGCTTCACGGTCACTCAGACCTTTAGCAAACTTTTCTTCTAGCTCACTATCGGCTGAAAACGCTGGTATTGAAAATGTTGCAAGTAAAGTAAATAAAATGGGTAATGCTAAATGAAGCGGTTTTTTAGTTAGTGGTATTGACGCTTGATACATAACGGTAGATTCCCTAGTATTTTAAAATAATAAATTCAGAAAAAGTCTGTGCTGTTCATGAAACAGCAACTGCAAATGGCTTTTTTATTGGTTTAGCCCAGCATCTTTTTTGAATGGTTTTTAAAACCGTACTATATCAACCCTAATAAGGCAAGAACTCTGAAGAGCTCACCAAAGAATAAAGCAGCCTAAAGGCTGCTTTATTCTTTGTTAAAAAAACAATATCAATCTATGTATGACATGTTATTCAAACACGTTTAATCAAGGTTGACACCAAAACAGTAAACATCCGCACCATTTTGACCGACCACCAGCGTTGCTGGAATTGACACGCCTTTACGCCAGTTATCCACCGCGTTTTGCTTGCCTGCACCCGTGACTAAAAACATCACTTCATGGGTCTTATTTAAACGGTTTTGACTAATAGTGATGCGATCTGCTGGCGGTTTTGGTGCATCAAATACAGGCACGGCATCGGCGCTGTTATCAACGATTTGATTGGGAAATAAGCTCGCTGTATGGCCATCTTCGCCTAAACCGAGAATCACCAAATCAAAAGTAGGCACGCCCTTTAAAGTTTCAGCATACGCTTTTGCGCCTTCAATATTACCTAGCTCTGCAGGAATATCATGGATTTGATTGTCAGGAATCGCGACTTTGTTTAGCCATGCATCGCGTGCCATTTTGCTATTGCGCTCAACATGATCGACCGGTAAGCAACGATCATCATTGTGATACACGTGCCAGTTGGCCCAATCTGCTTGTTGCTCGCTTAATAATTGATAAACCGCTTTTGGCGTACTGCCGCCTGCTAATACGATATAAAAACTGCCGTGCGATTTAATCGCTTCATCAGCGGCTTGTAAAATTCGAGCCGTAGCCGCTTGATTAATGGCGTTTTGTGAGTCAAAAGAATGCCAACGGGCAGCAGATGGTTGCGTCATATTACAAAAAACCTTACATTTTATTAACGGAGATGATTAAGTCATGCGATTGCATTTGCTATAATTATACTTGTTCTTACACAATTATCGGCTGAAAAATGACTAAAAAAATTGATCCCTGCACGCTTGTGCTCTTCGGCGCAAGCGGCAACTTATCTCGCGTTAAACTCATGCCAGGCTTATATCGCTTAGATTCACTAGGTAGATTACCTGACGATATGAAGATTTTATCGGTTGGCAGATCACCTGTTTCGCATGAAGACTGGCAAGCAGAAGTACGTAAAATGCTAGAAGCGAAATTCTATAATGGTCTAGATGAAACTGTTTTTAAACGCTTCATTGCGCGTAACCATTACCAAGAAAACGCCTCTGATGACCCAGAAGCGATGAACAAATTGGCCGCTCGTTTAAATGATGAACGTGTTTTTCCACAAAACTTTGCTTATTTTCTTTCTATTCGCCCTGTCGATTTTGCAACAGTCGTTGAACAATTGGCTTCTGTTGGTTTAACCGATGATAGTCAATATTGGCGACGCGTGTTAATTGAGAAGCCTTTTGGTACCAATTTAGAAAAAGCACAAGAGCTGCAAGCTTCGATTACCAAGCATTTAAAAGAAGAGCAAATCTATCGCATCGACCATTACTTAGGTAAAGCGGCGCTACAAAACATTATGCTAACCCGCTTTGCTAACCATATGCTCGAACCGCTGTGGAATAACGAACATATTGACCATGTGCAAATTACCAACAATGAAACACTTGGTGTAGGTGATCGTACTGAGTTTTACGACAGCACCGGTGCTTTACGCGATATGGCGCAAAGCCATTTATTGCAAACATTGGCATTAGTAGCAATGGAAAAGCCTGCTGATTTTAATCCTGACAGCATTCGTGCAGAAAAGATTAAATTGTTGCAGTCTATCCGTCCAATTGATAAAGCCAACCTCAACAAACAAGCCTTCCGTGCGCAGTACAAAGAAGGTCATGTGCCAGCGCGTGATGGTCATTCAGAGCACGTAAGAGGCTATATTGATGAATTAGGAAAGCCAAGTTCTGTTGAAACGTATGCGGCGATTAAATTGTTTATCGATAATCCACGCTGGAAAGGTGTGCCATTCTACGTGCGCACGGCAAAACGGATGCATGAAGGCAGCACAGCAATTTCTATCCGCTTCAAAAAAGCGCCGATGGAGCTAAAAGAGGGCCAACAACAAAACTGGTTGATCCTCAGCATTCAACCAAAAGAGAGCCTCAAATTGGAAATTCAAACCAAAGTACCAGGTTTGGATATTGCAACACGCTCTATCAGTTTGGATGGTCAGCTGCGCCAAGCAACAGATGATAGCGTTGACTCATATGAAACCTTGCTGCTCAATCTGATGGAAGGTGACGCTTCACTATTCTTGCATATTGATGAAGTTAAAGCACAATGGAAATTAATTGATCCTATCGTAAAAAGCTGGGCACAAGATGCATCACCAGTTCATCAGTATGCGGCTGGCAGCCGCGATCCGAAAGAATCAAGTGTCATTTTTGAATCAGAAGATCAATTTTGGCGTTACAGCATTGAACTAGGTGGTGACTCACATTAGCTTTTTAATTTCATCAAAAAAAGTTGCAACGATAACAGCATTTATTGTTATCATTTTGCATTGAGTAAAAGCGGGGTTATGACC
>JBFJJY010000031.1:0-9706 GCA_041612055.1 Methylophilaceae bacterium
CAATAACGACATATTGGTTGCTAGCTCTGTATACACATTCATCATTAAATATTTGAGAACTGGAAAATAAGTCGAAAATTCGCCAAATGGAGGAAATATTATGAAGCAAAAAAATTGTGGGATTAACTTCATGGGATTAACTTCATGGGATTAACTTCATGGGATTAACTTCATGGGATTAACTTCATATAGACTAGAGAATTACTTAGCATTAAAAATGCAAATCACATAATAAAATTAGATGAGTTTTGAAATTCAATTAGTGCTCAATACATAAAACCTCTCACCATCGAGTTTGTTGCAATGCGACTCTTTCTAACACGTTCTTAAGTTGCCCATGCATTCGATTAGTCAGTATTACCATTTGATCCCAAGTTTCGGTAATCTGCAACACATCTAAGTCAATACGCATAATTTCAATGGGGGTTAATGCAATGGTGTCTTTGATACCCAGACGCACCGTATTAATTGGATTGTTTGCCGCAGGGGTTTCACCACGTAAGATTAATTTTTTACCATTTTGATAACGGACACCCAAATCACCAGAAATCAAATAAAGCGCCTCTGTTTGATGCGCGCGCATTTTCGTTGGGTCTATACCTCTGCTGATTTTTTCTATTACCAGCACTTCGGCTAATGCATCTAAGCTTGATGACGACAATTTCGATAATGGTACTAATTGTTTTAATCGATCTTTACCTGCAATCAACGGTTTATTTGCGCCAGTTTGCACCATAGGGTTATCATCTTTAAATTAATTAAGTCCCACAAACCAGAAAATTGGTTTTTTTGGTGTGGTTTTATTGAATAATATTCTAACACCCTTCAATGGGTTTGAAAGCATTTGCAACGCGCAATACAAACATTGCGTATACGCATTAGAGAAAGTAAAAAAAATGAATGAAAACGCGATTGAAATAAGCAATACGACAAACCCAACGGGCAGTGTGATTTGGTTGCATGGTTTAGGCGCCGATGGCAACGATTTTGCACCTATCGTCGAGTTGCTCAATTTACCTCAGTTACGATTTATTTTGCCGCATGCCCCTTATCGAAAAGTAACCATTAACAATGGTTATGAAATGCGGGCTTGGTATGATCTGTTTGGTTTAACATTAGGTAGCCCTGAAGATGAAACTGGCATTGCAGAAACGCAAAATGCCATCGAACAACTTATTCAACATGAATTAGAAAAAGGGATTCCTAGCAATAAAATTGTCATTGCAGGATTCTCCCAAGGCGGCGCAATTGCACTGCATACGGCCTTGCGTTATCAGCAGCCACTCGCTGGTGTGATTGCACTATCGACTTATTTACCGCTTAAATCTAGCTTTTCTAAACAAAAATCACCGCAAAACCAACAAACCCCTATCTTTATGGCGCATGGCACCAATGATGATGTGATTGATATTGCGACTAGCCGTGTTTCATTATCATTATTACAAACTGAGCAATATCAGGTAGCCTGGCATGAATACCCAATGACACACAGCGTCTCGATGGAGGAAGTGGATGATATTCGTGCTTTTTTACTGCGCATTCTGAATTGATGACAATGAAAAGCAGCAAGTCATGGTGAATTTTTGTTAAAATAATACTTCTGGTGATATAGCCAAATAACGACGCAAAATAAGCACGCTTACATGTCAAAAAAAAATCCTGAAACACAGCTTAATTATGAAGAAGCCATTGCAGAACTAGAAGGCATCGTTCGTCAAATGGAGTCTGATAATTTACCGCTCGCTCAAGCTTTAACGGCTTATAAGCGTGGTGCAGAATTACTGAAGGTTTGCCAACAGTCTCTCTCTGATGCAGAGCAACAAATACGTATGGTTTCTGAGGACAATCAGTTAGTCTCATTCAATCCAGAAAAAGAATAACCCTGAGATGACAAGCTCAACAATTTCTATGGGATCCCAAGCTTTTAATATTTGGCTAGGCGATATGCAACTTCGTACCGAAGACGTATTAGCACAACACATGCCTGCCGCTGAGATTGTTCCGCAGCGCTTACACCAAGCGATGCGGTATGCAACACTAGGTGGTGGCAAGCGTGTACGCGCTCTGCTGGCTTATGCGGCCGGCAAGTTTTGTCATGCTGACCTTATCAAAATTGATGCCGCTGCCGCTGCCGTAGAGCTTGTACATGCTTTCTCACTTGTGCATGATGACATGCCTTGTATGGACAATGATGATTTACGTCGTGGCAAACCTTCAACTCATAAACAATATGATGACGCCACTGCGCTATTGGTTGGTGATGCTTTGCAAAGTTTGGCATTTCAATTGATTGCACAAGATACCCATATTCAGGATACTCAAAAAATAAAAATGCTGCATATTCTTGCCTCTGCAGCTGGCTCAAGAGGCATGGCTGGCGGCCAAGCAATTGATTTAGAAAGTACAGGCTTGTTGTTGACGCAGGCAGAATTAGAAGTGATGCATTTGCATAAAACAGGGGCTTTAATTCATGCCGCTACATTGATGGGTGCTTACAGCAATGAGCAAGAAAATGAAGAAAAAATGCATGCTGTTGATCATTTTTCAAAATCGATTGGCTTAGCTTTCCAAGTCGTTGATGATATTTTAGATGCTGAAGCTGATACACAAACATTAGGCAAAACCGCTGGCAAAGATGCGCAAGCTAATAAATCAACTTATGTCACGTTACTGGGACTGAGCAAAGCGAAAGAGCTAGCGGCAGAACTGCATGCAAATGCGATTAATGCTTTATCAAATTATGGGCAAGAGGCTGATTTATTACGTCAGCTGGCTCACTTTATTACTCAACGCAGCTTCTAAGCACCCATTATGATGACGCCCTCATTACTGTCCTTAATCAATTCCCCAGCTGATTTACGCCATTTAGACCGCAGTCAGCTAAAAAGTGTGGCCGATGAGCTACGCCTGTTTTTGATTGACAGTGTTTCCCAAACAGGTGGTCATTTAGCGTCTAATTTAGGGGTGGTGGAACTAACGGTTGCACTGCATTATGTTTTTAATACACCAGAAGATAGATTGGTGTGGGATGTTGGTCACCAAACCTATCCGCATAAAATACTGACTGGTCGCCGTCAAGAAATGACGACCTTACGTAAGCCAAATGGCATAGCTGGATTCCCTAGAAAATCTGAAAGTGAATACGATACTTTTGGTACAGGCCATTCCAGCACTTCAATTTCTGCTGCGCTAGGCATGGCGGTTGCCGCTAAACAACAGGGCTTAGATCGACATAGTGTTGCCATTATTGGTGATGGTGCGATGACAGCAGGCATGGCATTTGAAGCATTGAATAATGCAGGCGAAACCAAAGCAAACCTACTTGTGATCTTGAATGATAATGACATGAGTATTTCTAAAAATGTCGGCGCGCTGAATAATTATCTTGCCAAATTATTATCTGGTCGCTTTTATGACAGCGTGCGCAAAAAAGGTAAGCAAGTATTAGATATTGTGCCGCCTGTAAAAGAATTTGCCCGACGAGCAGAAGAGCATGCCAAAGGCATGGTGTCGCCAGGCGGCACCTTGTTTGAAGAGTTCGGTTTCAACTATATTGGCCCGATTGATGGCCATGATATTGATACGCTCGTGGATACGCTTACCAATATTCGCGCCTTGGAAGGCATGCAGTTTTTACACATTGTGACGCAAAAAGGTAAGGGCTTTGAACCAGCGGAGCATGATCCGAATAAATACCATGGCGTCAATCAATTTGACCGCAGCAATGGTGTTGCCCATGCTAACAGCAGCAAAAAAACTTATACCCAAGTGTTTTCTGATTGGCTGGTCGACATGGCTGATAGCGATAGCAATCTGGTCGCTATTACCCCTGCGATGTGTGATGGTAGTGGTTTAAATGCATTTGCCAGCAAATATCCTGATCGTTATTTTGATGTTGGCATCGCCGAGCAACATGCATTAACCTTTGCCGCTGGCATGGCTTGTGATGGCTTAAAACCAGTGATTGCAATTTATAGCACTTTTTTACAACGTGCTTATGATCAACTGATTCACGATATTGCATTGCAAGATTTGGATATATTACTCGCCATTGATCGAGCTGGTTTAGTAGGCGCGGATGGCCCTACGCATGCTGGCAGCTTTGATTTGTCTTATCTACGCTGTATACCCAATATCATTATCATGGCTGCTAGCGATGAAAATGAGTGCCGACAAATGCTTTCAACGGGTTACCATTATCAGGGTACTGCAGCAGTTCGTTATCCTCGAGGGTCTGGCAGAGGTGTTAGCACGAATGAAAAACTGGATACGTTGGAAATTGGTAAAGGCGAGATTGTACAAAAGACATCGCTTACTCATGGTAAAAAAGTGGCGATTCTTGCCTTTGGTAGCATGGTAGCACCAAGTCTAGAAGCAGCTAAACAGCTTAATACTAGCCTTGTGAATATGCGATTTATTAAACCGTTAGATGTACAACTCATCGCAGAAATGGCAAATACACATGATGTTATTGTCACTGTAGAAGAAAATAGTTTGATGGGTGGCGCTGGCTCCGCCGTCATGGAAGCCATGCAAGCACTGAATTTATCAATACCAACGTTATGCTTAGGCTTGCCTGATCTATTTATAGAGCACGGTGTACATGAAACTATGCTGGCACAATGCGGTCTAGATGGTGAAGGCATTGCTAATGCCATCAAAAACAAATTAGCAAGCTTATAAACCATCATCACAATGTGGTTTGAGTAAGTTCAATAATCATTTAAACTGAAGCATTAACGAATATCATTTTAATCATTGCATTCAAAAATGCTTAATCTTGGAGAACAATCTCTGTTATGAACCAACCCAATCTGCCTAATAATCAACTAGAAGGCATTGAAGATGTCCAAAATACACCTGATGTCCGCCATTTAGACATCAACAAAGTTGGCATTAAGTCCATTCGCCATCCAGTTGTTGTGAAAGACAAGCATGGAGGCGAGCAAAACACTGTTGCAGTTTTTGATATGTATGTGCATTTGCCCCATAACTTTAAAGGTACACACATGTCACGATTTGTTGAGATTCTCAACAGCAACGAGCGTGCAATTTCTATCGAATCATTTGAAACGATACTCAGAGAAATGGTGCATCGCCTTGAAGCAAATTCTGGCTATGTAGAGATGCGTTTCCCTTATTTTGTGAATAAAGCGGCGCCTATTTCAGGTGTCAACAGCCTGTTGGATTACGATGTTACCTTTATTGGTGAAATCAAAGACGAGCAATTCAGCATCACGGTTAAAGTGTTAGTGCCTGTGACCAGCTTATGCCCTTGCAGTAAGAAAATATCGGATTATGGCGCGCACAATCAACGCTCGCATGTAACCGTCACCGCTAAAATTAATGATTTTATTTGGATAGAAGACATTATTGCTTTAGTTGAAAAGCAAGCCTCATGTGAGCTATATGGCTTATTGAAACGTCCAGATGAAAAATATGTAACAGAAAAAGCATACGATAATCCAAAATTTGTGGAAGATATGGTGCGTGATGTGGCTTCTGCATTGAATAAAGAAAAACGTATTGATGCGTATATCGTTGAAAGCGAGAATTTTGAATCGATTCATAATCACTCTGCTTATGCGTTAATTGAACATGACAAAAGCGTAAAACAATAACAACTTTTTATCTTATTTTTAGGAGTTGCGCCATGCAAAATCAAACAACAAAACAAGAGTCTGCATCGACTTTTCAAGTTATAAAAGCCGTTATGTGGAGCATGATAGGGGTGAGAGGCCAGAAAGGCTACGAGAACGATATTGCCAAAATCAAACCCAAACAAATCATTATTGCCGGAATTATTGGAGCTCTTTTGTTTATTTTAACGGTGTTAACTTTTGTTAATTTGGCTATTAAGCATTTAAGCTAAGGCGTATGATGACTATTCAATCATGAAATAAAGAGGAGTGAATGATGTCATCCGTCGCAAAAGTTATTGAAATAATCGCGTCAAGCGATAAAAGTTTTGAAGATGCGGTAGCCAATGGAATTGCAAAAGCATCAGAATCGGTCAAAGATATTACCAGTGCTTGGGTGCAAGATCAGAGCGTTAAAGTGAAAGACGGTAAGGTAACAAAATACCGTGTGGTACTAAAAGTGACTTTTGTTGTTAAATAGTCTCTATCAGACAGACATAAAAAACGGGCAAGTGCCCGTTTTTTATTATCTAAAGCAACACCATGATTAATATTTTTTCGACATGGTCATGATAGCGCCTTGCCGTTTCATCTCTAATCGATTTTGTGCAGACATGCCTAATAATACAAACGGTGGTGAGCCGCCCTCTGTCACCGTGACTTCCACATTGTGCAACACAATCGTTCCTATCTTTAATGTATTCAATGTCAACATATAAGCGGATACAACACCATTCGCGGTGGACACCCTTATTTTTCGTCCTTTTTCATAATCAATTTTGGCGTATTTTGCATCACCACTATTCATTGCCACACTGGTTGCACCCGTATCAACAAGATATTTGAGTGACGCACCATTAATGGTTAGCTGACCAAAAAAATGTCCGTCGCTATCAGCATATAAATTAACAGGCGTATTCACACCACCATCTGAAGTGGCACTACTAGAGCCAACTGAAACCGCCTGCCCCATGCCTAATACTTGACGTTTTCCTTCAATCAAAAAAGTAGCGGCTGTACTGTCAGCTGATAGTAATTTAATCCCATTTTTAGTTTGCCCTGCCGATAGGCTATGTGGGCCATTACCGTTAATCATCACAATTGCTTTGTTCGTAAATAAACCAACAACATTCACACGTACCGCCGCCCATGCTTGGACAACAGTACATAGAGTAATGAAAAATAATGCTATTTTTATTTTTTGCATACAATTTCCTTGTTCATCGATGTGAACTAAACATCCCTGCATCACCATGCGTTTCTGCTAATTGCAAACCAAATGCTATCACAGCAAATCCAATCAATGGGAATATCGCTGCTAATAGGAAAGTTAACTCGCCACCAAGCCCTTGCAAAGCATAGCCGCCAGCAATCCCCCCGATTGCGCCACCTAAACCATAAGTGACGCTGTTATAAATAGCCTGCCCTTTTGCTTGATGACGACCATTAAAAAATTTAGCAACCACTTCAACCGTAGCGGCATGAAAGCTACCAAAGGTTGCCGCATGCAAACTCTGGGCAATCAACAGTAAAATCAGGTGGTCAACTGCAAGGCCTATCATGGCAAACCGGAGCACCGCCAGCGCCAAACTAACTAATATAATGGCTTTGAGACTGAAGCGGCGCATGATGACGGGCATTAACATAAACACCAAAATTTCGCAGATAACGCCAAGTGACCATAGCCACCCTATCATGCCTTTGCTATAGCCATGCGCTGCTAAATAAATAGAATAAAAGTTATAAAGTACGCCATGCGCGCTCACCATTAAGGCGCAACCAACCAACAAGGCAATAACGGGGGGATGTCGTAAAATTTTCCAAACCGAAAAATGATCGGTATGGTGCGGCGCTACAATCACTTCAGTTAAGGTAAAGGTAAGCAGAAATAATGTGATTTGCACCACTAAAATTGCCCATAACAGACTAGAAATTCCTGCCCAATCAATTAAATAGCCCAGCAAAATGGATGCAACAATAAAACCAACAGAACCCCACATGCGAATACGGCTGTAGTGTCCTTTTGTATTGGCTAAATGCGCAAGGGTTAGTGATTCAGAAAGTGGCATGGTCGAGCTGGTAAATAAACTTAAAGCACCCATGACCAACAACATCGGCCAAAAGCCTTCTACCCAAAACACGGCGACGAAACCCAGTACTCCAAGTACCGTATTAAGCCGAATCCAAACCGTGCGTTTAGCTGTGTGATCTGCTAACCAACCCCAAAAATTAGGTGCAAATATGCGGGTAATCTGAAAAATAGACATCAGAATACCGATTTCTACTGGTGAAAATTGCGCAGATTGCAAATACAACGCCCAGTAAGGCACAAATACGCCAACAAAGAAGTAATAAACAAAGTAAAAACGGGAAAGGTTTTTATGTAGGCTATGGCTCAAATTACACTTCAATTAAAAAGTGGATGAAATGACAGGATGCAGTCTACAACACTAAATCTTTGGTGTCGCGCACACCACATCTGCATTTTGCGCACGATGACGTAAGGCATGATCCATTAACACCAGTGCCAACATGGCTTCAGCAATCGGGGTCGCACGTACACCGACACAAGGATCATGGCGACCTGTCGTTTGCATACTGACATCTTGACCTGCTTGATCAATTGAACGACGTGCTTGCGGAATGCTGGAAGTTGGCTTCAAAGCGATGTTGACTTGTATGGCTTGCCCAGTAGAAATGCCGCCCAACACACCACCAGCATGATTACTCAAGAAACCAGTTGATGTCATTTCGTCAGAATGCACGGTGCCACGTTGCGCAACGCTATCGAAACCAGCACCAATTTCCACGCCTTTAACTGCATTAATTCCCATCATTGCATGTGCAATATCGGCATCTAAACGATCAAATACTGGTTCACCCCATCCAACAGGCACCCCTTCAGCAACGATGCTGATACGCGCGCCAACAGAGTCACGTTCATTTCTGATGGTATCTAAATAGGTTTCTAGCTGTGGCAATACATCAATATTGGGTGAAAAAAATGGATTCTCGTTTACATGCGCCCAACTCTGAAATGGGATTTCTATTTCACCAAGTTGGCTCATATAGCCACGCACCTCAACACCAAAACGTTGTTTTAACCATTTTTTAGCAATCGCACCTGCTGCCACTCTTACCGCAGTTTCGCGTGCGCTTGAGCGACCACCGCCGCGATAATCACGAATGCCATACTTTTGGCTATAGGTATAATCTGCATGACCAGGCCGGAAGGTATCTTTGATTTTGCTATAGTCTTGACTACGTTGATCAGTGTTGCGAATCAACAAACCAATTGGCGCGCCCGTCGTTTTCCCCTCAAACACTCCTGATAAAATTTCGACGATATCAGCCTCTTTCCGCTGTGTTACATGGCGCGATGTACCTGGCTTACGACGGTCTAAATCTAGCTGCAAATCTTCAGCACAAAGCTCCAAACCTGGTGGACAACCATCGACAATGCCGCCAATGGCAGGCCCATGTGACTCACCAAATGAAGTCAGTGTGAATAAAGTACCTATCGTATTACCAGACATATCATCTACGCTTTAAGAAATTGAGCTAATTTTAATCATACGAATTTTAGCATAGTTAAGCCACCAAATTACTGGCCGCATGTTCATACAAGCAATCGTGTCATGAGAGCAATTTTTATTTGTTGTCCTTTTTATATTGCCCTATTGCAATATCATCAATGGTGTAATCTCCAATGGCATAACGAATTAAACGTAAGGTAGGAAATCCGACCTTTGCCGTCATTCGCCTGACTTGACGGTTCTTGCCTTCTGTAATTTTAATTTCTAACCACGTAGTTGGAATCGCTTTTCTTTCCCTGATGGGTGGGCTTCTCTCCCATAGGCCTTCAGGCTCTGCAATAATGCGCACTTGTGCTGGCTTGGTTACAAAGTCTCCTAAATCGACACCGGTTAGCAGTGGTTGTAAATCTTTTGTTGATGGATTGCCTTCGACTTGCGCCCAATAAGTTTTAATTTCTTTGTATTTTGGGTGGCTTAAACGATGTTGTAATGCGCCATCATCGGTTAAAATAAGTAAACCTTCGGAATCTG
>JBFJJY010000032.1:0-9697 GCA_041612055.1 Methylophilaceae bacterium
GGATAGTAGAGCCAAATCCATCTTCTAGTTTCTCAATAGCCACTTTAACAAAGTCACCAACTTCGACTTCTAGTTCACCTTGAGGGTTTTTAAATTCGTTTGCATCAATCACGCTTTCAGATTTAAGACCTGCGTTAACAATAACGTGGTCGTTGTCGATAGAGACAACTTCAGCAGTGATGATTTCGCCAGAGCGCATTTCTTGGCGCGTTAAGCTTTCTTCAAATAGGGCGGCGAATGATTCTGGGTTTGAAGAGGCTGTTGAGTCAGTAGTAGACATTAAAAAAGTGTATCCAGTTTAGTCCCACCTAGCAGTGGGGAAGTTAACATTAACGTTAAGATTTAGATGGTTTTGAATTAATTCAATTTGTTTAAATTAATTCAATTTTATCGTTCAGCTAAAAACTTAACACGAACCGCACATTTTACACAAAAAATATCTTATGTTCAATGACTTAATCGGTGATTATTGCTGAGAATTTTGTTTTTGTAGCATGGATTGGTATTCGGTTAACACAAAGTCGACCGCTTGCTCGATATTGCGGTTGTCCGTGTCTAGTAGAATCGCTTCTTTGGTTTGGATTAAGGGCGCAGAAGAGCGCATGCTGTCGCGCGCGTCTCTTTCCTTCAAATCTTGCAGAATGTTGTCGTAATCAGCGTCTACACCTTGTTGCGTTAATTGCTTATAGCGACGCTTAGCGCGCTCCGCTACATTCGCTGTTAGGAATATTTTAAGTTGCGCATCTTTAAACACCACGCTCGCCATATCGCGACCATCTGCCACTAAACCAGGCGCTTGTCTAAAACTGTGTTGTAGTTCGAGTAAAGCATTGCGCACTTCTGGATGCACAGCGACTTGCGATGCGCTGTTACTCATTGCTGGGCTGCGGATGGCGGACGATACGTCATCACCATTCAATAGCACTTCACCATTTTTAAATACGATTTGTAAATGTGGGACCAGTGCGCCAAGCGCTGCAGCATCGCTCCATGCGATTTGTTGATTGTGCGCAGCCAAAGCGACAATACGATATAACGCGCCTGAATCTAAATAATGAAAGCCCAATTGCGCGGCAACACGTTCAGCAACTGAGCCTTTGCCCGAGGCGGAAGGACCATCTATAGCGATAACTGGAATCATAAACTGAATATCACAACTTTAATAAGTAAAATTAATCAAAATATTAAAAACAATCAATTGGATTGTTGCTTGCTGAGCAACCATAATGAATGCATCAACCAATGACTGAAAGAGCATAATATGATTAAAACAATGACTTTTGCCATTCTACACTTTAGCGTTGCTTTTACCGTAGCCTATTTACTTACGGGCAGCGTCTTAATTGGCGGACTAGTTGCGCTTGTCGAGCCAGCCATCAATACCGTTGTATTTTACTTTCACGAAAAAGCATGGACGCATCGTCATCATCAACTAAAAAATGAAATAGATGAGCATGAATGGGCCTACACCTAAAATGTTTAACTAACAATAGATTGAAATACCTCAAAATACTTCGGGAATGTTTTAGCAACACATTTTGGGTCATTAATCGTAATAGGTACGCCACCTAAACTGACTAATGAAAAACACATCGCCATGCGATGGTCGTCATAGGTATCAATTTCTGCATTTGGCGTTAGCGTTTTTGGCGGTGTGATGGTGATGTAGTCTTCACCTTCAATCACGGTTGCACCCACTTTGCGCAATTCGGTTGCCATCGCCGTTAAGCGATCTGTTTCTTTGACACGCCAGCTGGCAATATTGCGCAGGGTGGTAGTGCCATCAGCAAATAGGGCCAAAATGGCCAAGGTCATGGCTGCATCTGGGATATGATTACAATCCAAATCAATGGCTTTTACTTTTGTCGCTTTACTACTGGTAATTTGATTTTCACCATAAGTAATCTCGCCACCCATTAAAGCTAGCGCATCGGCAAATTTGATGTCACCTTGAATGCTGTTGGCGTCCACGCCGTGGATATTGAGCTTGCCGCCAATCGCGCCAGCCGCTAAGAAGTAAGACGCGCTTGAGGCGTCGCCTTCCACATAAATGGACTCAAGACTGGTGTATGCACTATTCGCTGGAATGGTAAATTGTTGCCAACCATCACGCTCAACCTGTACGCCAAATTTAGCCATTAAGTTTAAGGTGATTTCAATATACGGTTTGGAAATTAGTTCGCCGACGACTTCAATCGTCGCTTGTTTCCCCGTGAGTGGTAAAGCCATTAACAATGCCGTTAAAAACTGACTGGAAACATCACCACGAATTTGAATCGGCTTGCTGACATCTAATGTCGCAGGCGAGATTTGTAGCGGCGGAAAGCCATCGTTAGCTAAATATTCAATCTTCGCACCTGCGCTGCGTAATGCAGTGACTAAGTCGCCAATCGGGCGTTCATGCATACGTGGCACACCATGTAAATGATAATCACCGTTAGAAAAAGCCAATGCAGCTGTTAGCGGACGAAATGCAGTGCCAGCATTGCCTAAGAATAAATCAGCTTGTTTATTTGGGATGTTGCCACCAGTGCCATTAACGAAAATACTGCCGTCATTTTTGCTAATATCAACGCCAAGTGTGTCTAGCGCTTCTAACATACGATCGGTGTCATCAGAAGAGAGTAAGCCTTTAATTTCAGTTGCCCCATTTGCTAACGCGGCTAGCAAGAGCGTGCGGTTAGAAATGCTTTTTGAGCCAGGCAATTGCATATCGCCACTCACTTGTGTAGCAGGTTTTAAATGTAGTTGTTCCAATTATTCTATTCCGATACGTTATTTTTTATTGGCTGCCCAGTCATTACGCGCTTTACTCGCACGTTCGAATAAGGCTTGCAGACCATCGCTATCTTCTGCTGCTAAGGTTTGTTTAAGCTTGGCTAGCGCTTGCTCGTATGTATTAATTTCATCCAGCAAAGCTGTTCTGTTAGCAAAGCTAATATCGCGCCACATTTCTGGGCTGCTCCCCGCAATACGGGTAAAGTCTCTAAAACCACTGGCAGCAAATTGAAATAGCTCATCAGCATTATCACGTGAAGCAATATCTTCAACCAGTGCAAAAGCCAATAAATGCGGCAAATGACTCACGGTCGCAAAAATACCATCATGTTGCGCAGCAGGCATTTCAATCACGTTGGCGCCACAATCTAACCATAGCTGACGCACTTGATTAATCGCCGCTTTTTCGTTTTCAGTTGAAGGGGTTAACACTACGTTTTTACCCATATACAAATCAGCCATCGCCGCGCTCGGCCCAGATTTTTCAGCTCCCGCAATGGGATGACCACCCACAAATTGTTTAGCTTGCGCACCTAAAACGCTTTTTGCTATCGCCATTACATCCGATTTGGTACTACCCGCATCGGTCACGATGGTTTTGCTATCTAAATGCGGCTGTATGCTGTGCAAGATAGATTTGGTCTGCGCAACAGGCGCTGCAATTAACACCATATCCGCATCGTCCAAAGCCGCCGCAATATCCGTTGTTGCTTCATCAATGATATCCAGCGCCAATGCCTGATCTAAAGTTGCTTGGTTACGCCCAACACCGACGCACAGTGGTGCATTAGCTTGTTTTTTCAAAGCCAATGCAACCGAGCCACCAATCAGCCCAACACCAAAGATAACGAGTTTTTTCAAAACGTGGGTTGTTTTCTGTAAAAATGAGATTACTTAGAGGCTGAATTGTATCATTAGGGGATGGGTTGTGTGGGGGAGGGAGATGCTAATTTGTATGGCAACAGCAGTTTAATTTGGTAAATCGCTATAATCAATCGATTCTTGTTATTCTGTGTATTACGTTTAGAGAGTGCTGCTTATATAAGGTGGCGAAAAGAAAGGATTTTTGAATTTGACTGATACAACTTCAAGGCCATTAGTCGTTTATTTGGATAGTAGTGACTTTTCAATACTATCAAACCCAAGTAAAAGGACTTTAGAGTTAGTCAATATTGAAAAAGAACTACTATCTTTACAAGATAAAGGTTTAATTGAGTTCCGATTTAGTTTTGCTCATATTTTAGAGTCTGCTCCTATTAGCAAAGAGTCAATTCAGTATTCCAAACAGAGGTTTGCTTATATACAAAGCATTTGTGAAAATAGGTGTGTAGCCAGTCACATTGAAATCATTGAGAATGAAATAAATGCCATATCGATAAACTCTACTCATAGCCAATCCACTATCTATAATGATTGTTCAATGTGGTTTCCAAGTTCGGATGTGAGGCCAGAGTCTGATTTAGAAAGCATAATTAAAACTATTAAAGAGGAAATCTCCTCACTACCCGACAGAAAACAACGAAGACTTGCCACAAAAAAATCATTTCTTAGTAATGGACAGTTAAACAAAAGTAACTTTTTGAAAAATCATCAGGTTATATCTAGTATTTCATTAGACATTGAAGAGAAATTTCCTCTGACAAGAAAAGAAGTTGAAGAGTACGTAAATAGTATGTTTTCAAAAAACGATATTGAGAGCTGTCGTAGTCTGTTAATCAATTCCTTGAAGGATATTGGACGATTTGGGAATTGGTATGAAAAACAATGGGATAGAACTTTTCCTGTATCGTCTCATTTAAGGAATATCGGAAGTGACTTGCGTGATGCTTTAATGGTTGCGAGTGAGAAGGTTAGGCAAATAAGCTCTGAATTAAAAGAGGCTGGACATCACGATGATGAAGTAGAGGTTTACTCAAAAAAGATCATTAGTGATTTGTCTAAATCATTACCAATTAGTTTAGTAAAAGGGTTGGCAAAAAAGATTGAAGTGGAGATTGATATTGAAAAGATGTCATGGAGCCTCACGCCCTCGTTGCTAACTGTGTGCAATCTTATGACTGTTTTGACTGCAAAATCTCTTGTTAATGGGGAAAGGAACCGCAATCCAAAAGCAAGTGATTTTGGAGATGTTACGCATGCTTACTATTTGCCATATGTCGATTTTTTTAGGACAGATAAGTTTATGGCGGCGGTTCTTAAAGAGTCAAAAAATCCTTTAGAAACTGTAGTTGTAGATAGTTTGGAGCAACTAGTTATTGAAATTAGGAAGAAGCTAGAAAGTTAAGTTTTTATTGCGTCATCCTCAGTATGAAATGTTTGATGAGTATTCACCAAGTCGCTTTTCGCGCGACGGCGACCCTATTTCTTTTGCTTGTCCAAAAGAAATAGGGGAAAGAAAAAGACACCCTGCTATCACGCCCTTCACCCGCAAGGGGTGTCCCCAACCACGCTAGATGCTAAAGCATCAAGTCGGTTGAGACGGGCACCTTGCGTTGCTCAACAAAATAAGCGGCTGCGGAACTCGCCCTAACAAACCACACAAACCGTGGTCTGTCGCGGTGCTCAAACAGGTCCTCGCCTTCATCTTATTTTGTTTGCGCTACTCAGCTTGATAAAAGGGAAGGTAAAGCAACCCAACGTAGTAGTCTTTTGTTTTCTATTGTTCAGTGGTGCAATCGTGAAACTTCGGGGTTTTCCGCCCCCTTGACACCAAGCTGAGCAACGGAAGCGAGCAAGGAGATTTCGTCGAGAACTGTTTGAGCCATATGGATTCATATATGGCGAGTTCCGCAGACGCCTTGCTTGGTGAGTAGCGCAAGGGAGCCGAAGGCCTTGGTGTGGGGTGCCGTTTTCTTGGGTTACTTTCTTTTCAGGCAGTTAAAAGAAAGTAACTCGCCTAGAGGCGAAAAAGAATGTGACTTAAATGAGAAGCCACCCATCCTAGTCTTCCACCTTTTAAGAGGGAAGAGATAAGTGGTTTTTAACTAGGCAAATAACCCTTCAATCTAGCCGGAACCAATACAAGCAAACTCCCACGACATTTGTGCCAAAAGGCGGAAAGTAGTAGTAGTGCCGAGCCAATGGTAAACGCGGTCACAGCAAAACCAATCCCCACATGCCCCATATCACTCAGTAGCGTACTAAACACATAAACAACGTAGCCGAGTGCGGAAACCATCAGGGCGCGACGGTCAATCAGTAGTGAAATCATAGCAATGGCGATGTAGAGGACAAAGACTAGGCTGGCTTGTAATAGGTTGATATTGCCATGGAGTACGCCAATTAAGTCAAATACTGGATGAATGATGATAGGGGCGGCGAGTAGGTGTAGCCAAAATGCGACATCGGATTGCCGCGTTTGACGCTTGGTATCTTTGCTGTCCCAAAACATGGCGAAAGCAAATACGCCTAAGCCAATTACAACGGCGATGGGTGTTAAATAACTGGGTGATTTTACTAAGTAAGCTAACGATGCCAATATTGCCATGACTAACGCGGCGGTACCTGCGGCGATGGTAATGGGCACTTTGAAGCGCTGCCAATGTAGCCATGCTGCTGAGACAGCAACAATGGATGGGATAATGAAGATTTGCGCAGAATCGCTGTTAGTTGAACCTATTAATGTTTTTGATGCAAAAAATAAATAGCCGACAAAGGCTAATAATAGAACGATAGCAGGTAGTGCCATACGGCGTTTTAGCACAAAAAATTCAGCTAAGCCCCAAGCGGCGACTGCGGCTAGTAGATTGCCAAATAATGCACCTCCAATCCAGTTTAGCGAGCTAAGTAATAACAAGCTGGCGATGACGACAAAAATATCATTAAAGCCAGAGATCAGGCGAAAGTGTTCTTCATCTGCAACGTCGCTTTTTTGCGCATTAGCTGCCATGGCATGTGCTTTGAGCGCGTTTGCTGTGGCTTCATCTAAAATGCCCGCTTTAATGGCTGATTGAATATGGTCTTCCGAAATCATGCTGATCCTTTTGTTGCACTGTTATTGTTAGTGTGGCTTGTCTCGTTTATCGTCCATTCGCCGTTAATTAATTTTTCTTGATGATTAAATTTTTCTTTGTAAGCCATTTTTTGGCTTTCTGCGATCCAATAACCGAGATAAACATACGGTAGATTAAGTTTTTTTGTCCATTCAATTAGCCACATAATAGCGTAGGTGCCGTAGCTCGCTTGTAATTCAGCGGCATCATAAAAAGTATAAACGGCTGAATGACCATCTTTCACCACGTCAATCACACTGACGATTTTGACTTGATTCTGTGCGTTTTTAAATTCCACCATCATGCTATCGACATTGCTTTGGCAAAGAAACTGTTTGTATTGTTCTTCTTCGCTGCTGCCTGTGTTTTGATTCATGTCTTCTTCAGTCGTATGTCTCAACGCTTGGTAGGCGGAATATAACTCAACATGGGTCTGGTTAAAATCAAGCGGCAATAGGGTCGCAGTTAAGTCGCTATGTTGCTTATAAGCCCGCTTTTGACTGCGCGTAGGGATGAATTGATCGAGCACGATACGCACTGGCACGCATTTATTGCACTGTTCACAATGTGGACGATAAGCGAACTTTCCACTACGTCTAAATCCTTGCTGAATCAGTTCGCTATAGACTTCTGCGTCAACCAGGTGGTGCGGTGAAGCAATTAAACTCTGCGCGCGATTTTTTGCGATATAGCCGCAAGGATAGGGCGTGGTGACATAGAATTGTAGTTTCTGTAATGGTAATTCTTTGGGTGAGCTCATGGGGTTAAGTGTATCAACTTTGTGAGCGTTTGACTAAATTCTTCACGTGGAATTTCACGGCCACCAAAACTTGTTAACAGTGGCGTTTTCATTTGGCAATCAATCATACCGACATCTTTGGATTTAAGGTGGTTCACCAAATTAACGAAAGCCACTTTAGAGGCATCGGGATGGGTGTGAAACATGCTTTCACCATAGAACATTTTGCCGATAATGACGCCATAGCAACCACCGACTAATTGATTACATAGCCAACTTTCACATGAAATAGCGTGGCCTAAAGCATGTAGCTCACAATAAGCATCAATCATGGCTTGGTTAATCCAAGTGCCCGCTTGGTCAGGGCGTTTGACTTGACTGCATGAAGTGATTACTGCACGGAAATCACGGTTGATTGAAGCATCATATCTGTTTTTTTTCAGCGTTTTGTTAAGCGAGTTGGAGACTTTTAATTCTGATGGAAACAAGACCATGCGCGGGTTTGGACTCCACCACAAAATCGGTTCACCTTCGCTAAACCATGGAAAAATACCGTGTGAGTAGGCATCTAAAAGTCTTTTGCTGCTAAGATCGCCGCCAATCGCAATTAAGCCATTTGGTTCACTGAGCGCTTGATTGAGCGGCGGGAATTGACTGCCTTCTGTCAAAGCCAGTACATAGCCTGTGTCTAATTGATAAAATTGATCTGTCATCTTGCCGCAAAGTTTACAGTTTTTTGCTGCAGATGATTAGTATTTGAACGGGTGATTTGCTTTTATCCAATCAATCACTTCATGTGCTGGCATGGGTTTGGCGATACCGTAACCTTGGGCATAATTGCAATTTAAACTGTGCAATAGCTTTAATTGTTCACTGGTTTCGGCACCCTCTGCAACGACTTTTCGGTTAAATAGCTGACTTAGTGTCACAACGCCAGTCACCACTGCTAAATCATCAGCATCATTAATCATATCGCTGGTGAATGAGCGGTCAATTTTAATGGTATCAATCGGTAACCTACGTAAATAAATCAGAGAGGAATAGCCGACCCCGAAATCATCAAGCGAGAATGAAGCGCCCAGTTGTTTACACGCTTCAATAATTTGGCTAACTTTATCAAAGTCGCTAATGGCCGCACTTTCTGTGATTTCAAAATTGAGTTTATGTCCAGGCACATTCGGATGATCTGCTAAGGCGCTCTTTAGGAAAGTAGAGAGGTTTTTATTGGTAATATGGTGAGCGGCAATATTAATCCCAATGGTAAATTCGACGTTTTCGTGCTGCCATTGCTCTAGTTGTTTTAATGCATTGATGATGACCCATTCGCCCAAATCAATGATGAGACTTGTGTTTTCAATGACGGGTAAAAAGTCATTTGGATTAAGTAATCCTCGGGTTGGATGTTGCCAGCGTATTAAGGCTTCCATGCCAATCACATGACCATTATTTAAATCAATCTGAGGTTGATAATAAAGCAAAAACTGATTGGTTTTTAATCCATCGGCAACGTCCTGTTTTAAACGCTGTTCATTCTGAGACAGTTGTGCCAACTTAGAGTCAAACAAATGATGCTGTTTGCCACCTTGGGTTTTTGCATGGTACATCGCATGATCGGCATGGCGCAATAAAGTATCTGGTGGATTATTATCATTAGGGTAGACCGTAAAGCCAATGCTCGCAGAAATATAAAAAGTGTGATCAGCAATTTGAAATGGCTGTTCTATGGCATAGAGAATACGGTCTAGCGCATGGGAGTATTCTTTTGCTGTTGGTAAACCACTGAGTAGAATAGCAAATTCATCACCACCCAATCTAGCGACAGTGTCATGATTGCGGCAATTGTCTCTTAAACGGTCAGCCAATAAAACCAGTAATTGGTCGCCAATTTCATGTCCATGCTGATCATTAATGGGCTTGAAATTATCTAAATCGACATAGCAAATAGCAATGGCAGTTTTTTCTGTTTCGATATCAGCAAGCGACTGCTGTAATTTATCCGAAAATAAAACGCGATTAGGTAGTTGCGTCAATGCATCATGATAAGCGAGACGCTCGAGCGTATTTTGTTGTTCCTTCGCAACCGTATTATCTGAAAACAAGCCAATATAATGCACTAACTCACCATGCTCATTGCGAACAGGAAACATGTCTAACCATGCAGCGTAGGCTTGCCCATTTTTTTGCTGAC
>JBFJJY010000033.1:0-9375 GCA_041612055.1 Methylophilaceae bacterium
AATGCCTGATTTTTCGATGCTATTGGCGTAAAATTCACCTAGCTTTAATAAGCTATTGCCGTCATTAAATAAACCTGCATTAAAGAAGTATGGGCTCAAACGACCAGCCTTGGTTTTAAATTCACCGAATTTAAGTACTTGCTGTTCAATACAGAATTGAATGAAGTCTTGTGACAATTTTTGATGTTTAAGTGACATTATTTGTAATAATTTAAGGAACTAAATGCGTATTATAACGTTGAATTTAAATGGAATCCGCTCAGCAGCTAATAAAGGCTTTTATCCATGGTTATACAAAATGCAGCCAGATATCATTTGTTTGCAAGAGTTAAAAGCACAAGCGGATAATTTAACGGGAGAAATGCAGGCGCCTGCGGGTTACTACGCCAATTTCCATTACGCGGAAAAGAAAGGTTACAGTGGTGTCGGTATTTACTCTAAGCAAAAACCAGATACAGTCATCCTTGGTTTGGGCATTGAGGATATTGATGCGGAAGGGCGTTATCTCGAATGTCGTTTTGGCCAGCTGGCGGTAGTGTCGTTGTATTTGCCAAGTGGTTCAAGTGGCGAGGAGAGGCAATTGTTTAAATTTAGCGTCATGCACCGTTTTATGCCGCATCTCGAGCAATTGATTAACAGTGGGTTTGACGTTGTGATTTGTGGCGATTGGAATATTGCCCATCAAGAAATAGATTTAAAAAACTATAAAGGCAATAAAAAGAACTCGGGATTTTTGCCAGAAGAGCGCGCATGGATGACGGATATATTCAGCCGCGTTGGCTGGGTGGATGCATATCGCAAACTATATCCTGATACGACAGAGGCTTGCTATACTTGGTGGAGTAACCGTGGTCAGGCATATGCTAACAATGTTGGATGGCGCATTGATTATCAAGTGGTAACACCTGGATTGGCCGCAAAAGCAGTAGAGGCTTCGATTTATAAAGCGGAAAAATTTAGTGATCATGCGCCGTTAATTATTGATTATCAAGATTAGTGGCAAAAACCAAGTGCTAAGCTTTGAATGATTTCACCACTGGCGCTGTCTTGCACAAAGATGGCAGCGCCAGCTTCTTTGTTTTTCCATGCGCTGTTTAAAGTGTAGCTTTTGCTCAATTGATTTAAGTTGTTGAGCTGATATGCTCCAAATAATTCCCGCACCACATAATCATGCCTGAGTTGCCTACCAACATTTTCCCCTGCTTGCACATCTGTGATTAAGCCATTTTCATAAAGCACCACAAACACATTCGCTTTTTTGCCATCAACAGAATTCACAGCTTGTGCATTGGCTTTTAGTGTAATGCCACCATCAGCTTCATTCACTGCATTCAGTGTTAAGTTTACGCGGGATGAAAGTTGTTGCGTTTTATTAATGGCTGAATTGAGTCGACTATTATCCCAGCCTTTAAAATCACGACCATTGAAAACAAACTGTGGTGTATACACAAAACCTGCGCCACCAAAAGCAGCGGTCTTGCGTTGTCTATCACTATATTCTGCTTTTGAAAACTTGTCTTTCCAACCAATATAGTCCCAATAATCGACATGAAAAGCCAACGGAGTGACTTTCGTTTTATCATGCTTGATTTGGCTTATCCATTTATCTGCTGGTGGGCAGCTACTACAACCCTCTGATGTGTAAAGTTCTAATAATGGAATCGTTTTATCTGTCGTTTTAGCTACGCATTCCGCAGCTAATACATGGTTGTGGCTAATTAACAGTAAGCTTGATAACAAGCTGGTTATCAGTGATTTAATGGACATTATTCACACGCCTTATCATCAATAGTGAATGATTAGTCGTCCATCAACAAAAAAGCTTACAGTTTGGAGTGATATGATTGAGGACTATATGGCTGCTTGGTCAGTTCCACGTTGATTCCAAGGTGCGACCTTAAATAACAGCAACATGCCAGGAATTGCTAGCAACGTGCACACATAAAAGAACATCTCCCAACCTAAAGCTTCGACCATGCCACCTGTGAGCGCATTAAAAATAGAACGTGGAACAGCAGATAAGCTAGTGAACAAAGCAAGCTGAGTCGCCGTGTAAGCTGGGTTGGTCTCGCGCGCCATATAGGCAACATAGGCGACCGTGCCTAAACCAACGCCTAGTGATTCTCCACCAATGACGACAGCCAGCATGCCACGCTCTATCACACCTACGGTTTCAAATGGTCCTGCATGGGCTAGCCAGGCAAACCCCAGAATAGTGACCAGTTGCACCACACCAAACACCCATAACCCACGGTTGATACCAACTTTAACCATCCAAATACCGCCGATAAAACCACCAAGAATTTGCATGACTAATCCACTGCCTTTGACTATGGTGCCAATCTCGGTATTGCTAAACCCCATATCAATATAAAACGGCGTGGCAAGCGCGGTAGCCATGCTATCACCTAGCTTATAGAGTAGGATAAATAACAGGACTAATAAAGCATGCTTGATGCCTGCGCGATTGATAAACTCAGTAAACGGCTCAACCACAGAAGCGTAGAGGGTTTTAGGCGCTTGTGCACGATGTGGCTCTTTAGTGAAAATCGTCATCAACATGCCTGGAATCATAAATAGGGCAACTATCCAAAATACAGACGACCAAGGCAAATGGTCAGATAAAATTAAGGCTAATGCACCTGGTACTAAGCCTGAAACGCGATACGCATTCACATGGATGCTATTACCTAAGCCCAACTCTTCATCACTTAAAATTTCACGTCTAAAAGCATCAATCACAATATCTTGGCTAGCCGAGAAAAGGGCGACCAAGGTGGAAACAACGGCAATGCTCGTAATGTTTAATTGGGGATTAAAAAAACCATAGGCACAGATAGTGACAAAGAGTGAAATTTGAGTGATTAGCATCCAGCTACGACGCCTACCCATTGGTGCAATCAGATTATATCGATCCATCAACGGTGCCCAAATAAACTTCCAAGTGTAGGGCAATTGAATAAGGGCGAATACAGCTATGGTTTTGAGGTCGATGCCTTCGCTACGCAACCATGCAGGGACTAACTGAAAAAGCAAATAGAGCGGTAAGCCAGAACTAAAACCCAATACGACACAGGCCAGCATGCGTTTATTAAAGAGAATATCTTTTAGATTGTTATGCGTCATGTTGGGTTTTTGGTAGTTAATTAGAGCGATAAGAGACGCAAACCAGCAGCGGGTAGCGCCGAGATTGCATTATGGCCAAGGTTGCGAGACAGTTACAAATTCATTGTCAGGGTCTTGTGAGCAGGTTTTATTTTTCGTGTCCTCGCATGGCATATCATAATCAATTATGACTTTACCGTCTTCTAAACGCCAGTCAACAAAGTAGCTCCCAATTTTTTTATAGACCACTTTATCTTCTAGCGGATCAATAATCGCAATCATCTCTGTGCGCGCACCTTTGTAACAGGTGACAATGAGCACCCCATCTGGATGCGAGATGGGCACCACAGTTTCAATAGTGGAAGACAGTTCTGTTTTTTCGTTCAATGCATCGGTTAAATCGCACTGGAATTGATGGCGACTGATGTTGCCATCATCATGCTGAATCGCAATCGTGCTCTCAAATATGGTTGCGCTTTCGAGTTGCCATGCCCAATCAACAGCTAAAGCTGAGGTAGAAAACAAGCTAAGGAAGAGGGCTAAATAGCGCATGAATTGGATTTATTCTTGGTTGATTACAAACATTAGAATAGTTTACCTTGTTTTGCTGACAAATAAAGTGGTTATTTTTTCAGCGATGTATGTGGCTGATTAAAATTCTGGAACTTTCTGGTGCGTTGTTGGCCTGACAGGTATACTAGACCTTGTCTGACCTTCAAGCTCGTAAGCTGAGCAAACTCAATTTAACCATTATATTTGCTTGCCAATCGCATTGGCACGCGCATTATTTATTTTTTTAAGGGGCCTATGAAGTTAATAAAAATCGTTCTGTTGTTGTCTATGCTGTTTAGTTATCCAGCTCTTGCTGATACCGTCAAACTAAAAAATGGCGATTGGCTAACAGGAACTGTGGTGAAAAAAGAAACCAATAAGCTTATTTTTAAAACAAAATATACAGATGAAATTAGTATTCTTTGGTCGGAAATCGCGACTTTGAACACCGATGAATCCGTTAAAGTCGTTCTGTCGGACGACTCTACATTTGATGCGCGATTGCAAAAAAGAAGTCTAGGGCGAGTCAAAATGGTGAGCTCAGGGTTGAAAATGAGTACGGAACTCGATTTGCAAGATGTGACTTATATTAATCCAAGTCCAGAAGTGTCTGGCAAGGGTGTTGAATGGACGGGTCATGCTAATGTTGGTGGTGCAACGACATCAGGCAATACGGATAATAGCCAAGTGAGAGTTGATGCAGAAGGGATTGCTCGAACAGCACAAAATCGCTACACCGTTGGTGCTTATTTCAATAGAGCAAAAGCCGAAGGTGAGAGTACGGCTTTTAATAGCAAAGGCTATATGCAATACGATCACTTCTTGAGTAAGCAGTGGTATTTATATACTAATGGTTCGTTAGAAAATGATAAGTTTAGAGATATTAATTTACGCTCAAGCGCTGGTATTGGTAGTGGTTATCAGATTTATGAGCAAGATGACCTGAATTTGTCAATTGAAGGTGGTGTTAACTATATCAGTACTGATTTTGATGATGCCGAGGATGATCGCTACGCAAGTGGACGTTGGGCGTTGAAGTTCGATCAATTAGTATTTCAGAGTGTGAAGTTCTTCCATCAGCACGAAGTGTTGGTTAGTTTAGAAGATGCTGCGAATACTTTGGTATTTACCAAAACCGGATTGCGTGTGCCCATTGCGGAAAACCTAAATGCATCAACTCAGCTGAATGTTGACTATGCCAACCAACCTGCTGAAGATAGAAAAAAGACAGACAGGTCGCTGGTATTTAGTGTGGGTTATTTATGGTAATAGGCGCTGTTGATTGTTCAAGTTGAGCAGCTTAATTCGTATTATCAAAATTGGCATGGGATGCTGAAATTTGCAAACAGTGTCCGTGCACCCAATCAATAAGAGGGTTGATGAGCGTCAGTAAATTGACGCCCAAATCACTTAATGCGTATTCAACATGCAAAGGTTTTTCAGAGATCACGCGTCGATGGATTAATCCATCTCGTTCTAAATAACGTAGTGTTTGTGTCAACATTTTTTGAGAGATGCCATCGCACATTCTTTTTAATTCGCCAAAACGGAGAGGTTGTTGCTCTAAGCTGCTTAAAATAACAACGCTCCATTTGTCACCAATACGGCTTAGTATTTGGCGGGATGGGCAGCACGCTTTATAAATATTGGGGGTGGTTATATCGGTTTGTTGCATGATGCAAGTTACTCCTTAGTGCCTAATTGACTTGATTGATATGGTATCTAAAATAGACCAATCTCCAAAAGATACTATCAATTTTTGCCCAACAATAGTCATTTTTTAGCAGCAACACATAAAAAATGAACAGACTGTAAAAGCGTTTTCACAATAATGTAGTACATTGATTAGATTAATACATTCGACATGACTTTAAGACTTAAGGAATCCGCATGACTGACATAAATATCAACGGTAAAACACGCAGTACCGATTATGATGATGACACCCCTTTATTGTGGGTGATTCGCGATAGTTTAAAAATGACAGGTACCAAGTTTGGTTGTGGTGCAGGTTTGTGCGGCGCGTGTACTGTCCACTTAGATGGGCAGCCTATTCGCTCTTGTCTCACACCGCTTTCTGCTGTTGCGGGTAAAAAAATCACGACAATTGAAGCAGTACATGAATCTAAAGCGGGCGAAGCCATTCAAAAAGCCTGGCAAGATTTAGATGTAGTTCAGTGTGGTTATTGTCAGTCAGGCCAGATTATGTCGGCCACCGCATTGTTAGCCAGTAACCCAACCCCAACGGATGAAGATATTGATAATGCCATGACAGGTAATATTTGTCGTTGTGCCACTTATGTTCGTATTCGTGCAGCCATTCACCAAGCTGCTAAAGATTTGGCATAGGAGACCATGATGAATAATTTACACAATGTTTCACGCCGTCGCTTTTTAAAAGCCGGTCTTGGTTTAACCATTGCAGTCATGGTGCCAGGCTGCGCAAAAAGCCCAGATAATGAAACCGCAGCGCTAGATGCAGTGATTGAAAATGGTGTGTTATTTGAACCGAATGCCTTCGTGCGAATTGGGACTGATAATACAGTGACGGTGATTGCTAAGCACTTGGAAATGGGACAAGGGACTTATACAGGTTTGGCGACATTGATTGCAGAAGAGCTCGATGCAGATTGGGCCCAAGTAAAAGTGGAGGGTGCACCTGGGGATGCTAAGCGCTTTAACAATTTAGCTTGGGGTCCTTACCAAGGCACGGGTGGTAGCTCGGCCATTGCTAATTCGTTTGAGCAAATGCGTAATGCTGGCGCAACAGCACGTGCCATGCTAGTGCAAGCGGCGGCTAGTGCATGGAACGTGCCAGCAAGTGAAATAACGGTTAAGTCTGGTGTATTGAGCCATGCCAACGGTAAGCAAGCTACTTTTGGTGAGTTTGCTGAAGCGGCGGCTGAACTAGCTGTGCCAGAGGCGGTTACTTTGAAAGATCCGAAAGACTTTACCTTGATTGGCAAAGTCGCACCACGTAAAGACAGCAAAGCAAAAACCAACGGATCAGCTATTTTTACGCAAGATATCCAGTTCGATAATATGCTAGTCGCTGTTGTTGCACATCCGCCAACCTTTGGGGCGACAGTTAAATCTTTTGATGATCAAGAAACGAGAGCGGTTAAAGGCGTGGTGAATGTCGTCAAAATACCGACAGGCGTTGCCGTATTGGCAAGTAATTATTGGACCGCTAAAAAAGGTCGCGATGCGCTAAAAGTTGAGTGGGATGAGAGCAAAGCTTTTCGAAAAAATAGTAATGATATTATTGCGGATTATAAAGCTTTAGTTAAGCAGCCAGGCAATGTTGCACGCAAAGATGGAGATGCACTAGGCACATTGAAAAATAGCCAAAAAGTGGTTTCTCATGAGTATGTGTTTCCATTCTTGGCACATGCTGCAATGGAGCCAATGAACTGCGTGATGCAATTAAAGGACGGCATCTGTGAAGTATGGAATGGCAATCAACTGCATAGCGTCGATCAGTTTGCAGTTTCGGCTGTTTTTGGCATCAAACCAGAAGATGTGAAAATTAACACGCTTTATGCAGGCGGCAGTTTTGGTCGTCGAGGTAATCCGCAATCTGATTATATTGTTGAGACAGCACATATTGTCAAAGCATTAAACTCACAAGAACCAGTTAAATTAGTATGGTCACGTGAAGATGATATGCGTGCATGGCAATATCGTCCAATCTATGTACATAAAATCAGTGCTACTTTAAATGATGCTGGTTTCCCAGATGCTTGGCACCATACAATTGTTGGTCAATCAATTGCTAAAGGAACTGCCTTTGAAGGACAAATGGTGCAAAATGGTGTCGATTCCACCTCAGTGGAAGGCGCTAACAATTTGCCGTATCAGATTGCTAATTTACAAGTCGATTTGCATACAACAAATGATAGCGTCAGCTTGCCGATTCAATGGTGGCGTTCTGTTGGTAGCACGCATACAGGTTATTCAACAGAAGTCTTTATTGATCAACTAGCAAAGATTGCAGAGCAAGATCCGATTGCATATCGATTAGCCATGCTGAAAGACAAGCCACATCATGCAGGCGCGTTGCGCTTGGCGGCTGAAAAAGCAAATGCAATGCCGAGCAAGGATGGTGTTAAACAAGGTCGTGGTGTTGCGGTGCATGAGTCTTTCAATACCACAGTTGCGCAGATTGTTGATATTACGATCGATGCTGAAAACAATTTAAGCGTTGACCGTGTTGTTTGTGCAGTCGATTGCGGTATTGCGGTGAACCCAGATGTGATTCGTGCACAAATGGAAGGCAGTATTGGTTATGCACTTGCAGCTGCGTTAACAGGCGAGATTACGCTAAAAGAAGGTGTTGTGGAACAAGGTAACTTTGACCGTTATCCAGTATTGCGAATTGCCGATATGCCAGCGATTGAAGTGCATATTGTACCTTCTGCAGAAAAACCGACTGGGGTTGGTGAGCCAGGCGTTCCCCCATTCGCACCAGCATTGGCAAATGCAATTTTTGCAGCAACAGGTAAACATATTACTCAGTTACCACTGGGTGACCAATTAAGCGCTTAAGTCCATGGATAGTCAAGATTTAGAAGTTCTCACGCAAGCACAAGATTGGCTGAAAAACGGCCATCAATTGCTATTAGTCACCGTTGTTAAAACGTGGGGATCTTCACCTAGGCCTATTGGTGCATTATTGGCTTTACGCGAGGATGGCCGCGCAGCTGGATCGATTTCTGGCGGCTGTATTGAGGACGATTTAATCTATCGTTTACGCCAAGAAGGCATGCCTAAACAAGCTGAGTTAGTGACTTATGGTGCAACCGCGGAAGAAGCCAGACGTTTAGGTTTGCCATGTGGTGGCACCATGCAACTGGTGTTAGAGCCATTAGTAGAGCCAACTGCCTTAGACGAAGTATTACATTTGCTTAATCAAGGGCATTTAGTTGCGCGCAGTTTGCATATAGCCACGCAAGCTAGCAGCGTTGTTAAGACGAGTTCAGACCAAATGACCGCATTGAAAGACGGTGTGCTAACCAGTATTTATGGACCACGTTATCGTTTGATTCTGATTGGCGCAGGTCAGCTTTCACAGTTGCTTGCTAATATTGCATTAAGTTTAGATTTTGCTGTGACCATTTGCGACCCACGCGAAGAGTACGCAGATGGTTGGCATGTGCCCAATACACAATTACGCCGCGGAATGCCTGATGATGTCGTGATAGAAATGCAGCCGGATGCACGCACGGCTGTTATCACCCTAACACACGATCCCAAGCTAGACGACTTGGCATTGATGGAGGCATTAAAATCGCCAGCGTTTTATGTAGCCGCATTAGGCTCTAGAAGTAATAACCGACAACGACGTGAGCGCTTACTAGCGTTTGATGTTACAGCAGACCAAGTGGAAAACTTACGTGGCCCTGCTGGTTTATTTATTGGTAGCAAAACGCCAAGTGAAATTGCTGTTTCTATTGCGGCTGAATTAATTGCTGTCAAAAACGGCGTTGAAGCAAATCGATTATTTAATGTGAGTGATGCAAAAGCGGCACTAGACATCGCGGAAGATTCATTAAGTAGCTGTCGTATTTAATTAAAAATCATGCAAGGTATTTTATTAGCCGCTGGTTTTGGTCGTCGCTTTCAAGCAGGTACTACAAATGAACAAGATAAATTACTGACCAGCCTGCCAAATAATCAAACGATTCTTTTTCAAAGTGCCAGCAGACTGATTCAAGC
>JBFJJY010000034.1:0-9340 GCA_041612055.1 Methylophilaceae bacterium
CACGCCAATCTCCAAACCCCAATCACTAGGGATGCGAATATCGCTAATCACATCGGTGCGGAATGAAAATTCACCCGCTAAGGAATAACGAAAGCTATCTAAATACTCTAAAATTTCACTCGGTGCACACGCTTTTTTGAGTGCTCTAATTAACGGCGTGACTAATAAACGATTAACACGACCATTCATTTTTCCACCCGCGATACGTGAATAATAACCTTTACAAAACATATAGTTAAAATTTGGATTAGCAACAGGATAGATTAACCTAGCCAGCAAATCGCGTTTGTAAGTCAAAATATCGCAGTCATGCATGGCAACAGACTCAGACCGACCAGAAGCAAGTGCATAGCCCATACAAAACCACACATTTCGACCTTTGCCTTTTTCAACTGGTGAAATACCTTCCAGTTTCAGCTTTTCATCAATCGCTTTTAGTCGTGGGCCGTCATTCCACAGAATTTTTTTACGTTGCGGCAACGCATTAAAAAACGTTAGCGCATGTCGATATTGCGCTTCATCAGCAGCATCTAAACCAATGATAATTTCTTCTAAATAATCAACGGCCTTCAGCTCCTCAACAATATTTTTGAGCGCAGGACCTTCTAACTCTGAAAAAAGCGATGGCAAAATGAGTGCCAATGGGCGTGTTTTACTAAATTGTCTCAGCTCTGCCTCTATTGCTTCAACAGGTCTTCTATTTAAGTTATGTAAGGTTGTAATGATGCCATTCTGATAAAAATCTCCCACTAATAGACTCCTTGTTGTGCTAGTAATTTTAGTATTTCTTCGTTCCAGCCTGCGGGTCCTTCTTGCTGGCTAAAAATACAATTGGTGTTCTTTACTTTCATTTCTGATGAGCGCGCTGATTGAATGACAATGGCAATATCAACTGTTTCCAACATCGGCAAATCATTAGGGCTATCGCCCAGCCCTATCGTGATTACTGATTGATTGGTATATTTTTTTTCATAGGCTTTTGTTAATGCATCAACCGCCTGCCCTTTATCAAATAAACCAATCACATGATAAAAACGTCCACCTTTAATCAGCTTTAATCCATATTGATGAATGAATTTCGTAAATTCATCAAGTTTTTCATTTGTATCTTCCCAAAGTAGCGGTTCAGAACCAATGCGCTGCTTCGCCATTTGCGCATTAGCCTCACTTAAACCAGTCAATGCGCTTACTTCTTTTGCACTCAACATATCGAAGCTACGGAACTGAAACCCTTCTTCTTTTAGCTGATAAACGGTTTGTAAAATGATTTTATATTCGCTAGAAAAGTTAACCACCTCGCCAGCAGCGTACTCAAAATACTTGGGTGGAATAATCAGTGCCGCACCATTCTCGACAATATATGGATGTTCATTATTGAGTTGAGTGCGAACTTGTTTCATTTCTGGCATGGTCTTGCTTGAATTTAAAACCAATGGAATCTCTAGTGCTCTCAGTTTATCTAGTGCAGGATTTGCAGCATCGAAACTATAATCATGATGATCAAGCAGGGTTGCATCTAAATCACTAAAAACAATGAATTGGCTATCCATTAGTCATTATCGCCTCGATAAGTGACCTGTCGGATGGTATGGTCATGTGCTAACTCAAACAGCACATTGGCATGTGCAGGCATGGTATTCAGCATATGCATTGTCAAACGTTCATAATGCATCATGAACCGATTTAGTGCGTCACTATCCATTAGTCCTTTCACCATTAGTCCTTTCATAGGTGCAGTTGATACGCCTTTGTTGGCTTTTTTCGCATTGCCATACAGTCCTTGCATTTTTCTTGCCAACTTTTCTTCCTGCAATGCGCGCCACGCTCGTACACAATCAAAACTAGGTGCTTTTAGCATCACCAGCAAATCAAATTGTTTAAAGAAAGTTTGATAATACTGTGCCAATTGTTTATTCATATAAGTGCGCCAAATTTGCTTTGCATCTTCATCGGCTTCTAACTGGTTAATCGGCGTCAGCAATGCTTCTTCAGGCATTGCGCTTGCACCAACACACCACCCTTCTAACAAAATAACATCAATCGGACCTTCAATTGTTGGCCACTCTGTCTTTGGCTTGCGATCATCGTGTGCTTTATCAAATACGGGTAATGCAATGTTATCGCCTGCTTTTGCCGCTAATAGCCGATTAATCACAGCCTGCCCTAATACCAGCTCATGGGTGCCTGGTACACCCCTGGTTTGCAACAAAGGATGTATCTCTTTAGCCAATTGTTGGCGAGTTGCATATGGGAAATATAAATCATCAATTGACAATACCGCTGCTCGCTTACCCTGCGCTTGTAAAAAGGCTTGTAGAAAAAGCGCTAACGTTGATTTACCTGTGCCTTGCGCGCCATTGATCGCAACTAATAAGGTTGCCTTTTTTGCATCATGTTTTGCTGCAACATAGCTGGCTAACTGTTCATAATGCGGCAATATATCGGCTTCAAAAACGGATGAAAGCTGTTCTTGTCGTAACAAACGTTTAACTGTACTCATTCAATCGACTTTCTTTAAATCATCAACCTTTAATCATTCATCAACCATAAAAAAGCAGCGTGATTCCGATTGGCATCAGCGCTGCTCTTCATCGCAATCATTAACAATTACTTGATAAACAACATTTCACGATACTTCGGTAATGGCCATAAACTATCATCAACCAAGGTTTCTAATGTATCTGCTGCAGCGCGCACCTCATCCATCCATGCACGTACATTATTTGCCAAGAAGCTCATATGCGCTTCAATCGTCGCAAAATCATGTTTTTCTATGGCTGCGCTCAGCTTACCAACCGCAGTCATCATGGCATTCGCTGTATCGGTTACTGCATCAGCAGGCGATGGTTTTAGTTTCGTGCTCACTGCACCCAATTTGGACAAGTAAGTCACGGCTGCTGGGTAAATCATCGTCGTTGCCATTTCAATAACCAACTTAGCCTCAACTTCAATAGACAAGATATATTGCTCGGCATACACCTCAAAGCGGCTCTCTAATTCTTTAGGTGTTAATACGCCTGTGCTGGCAAACAACTCAACCACTTCTGGTGATTTTAATGCTGGCAACGCATCTGCTGTCGTTGGAATGTTTTGCAAACCACGTTCTTTAACCGCCATTTCGTGCCATTCAGCAGAGTAACCATCACCGCCAAACACCACGTTGCCGTGTTTATTCATCACTTCTTTAATGACAGCAAAGACGGCAGATGGTTTCTCAGCACCGCCATCTAGCTCGGCTTTTAGTTTGTCGGCAATCCAATTTAATGAATCGGCTAACATGGTATTCATCGCCACTAACGGACCTGATACAGATTGTGATGAACCTACCGCACGGAACTCAAAACGGTTGCCCGTAAATGCAAATGGTGAAGTACGGTTACGATCGCCTGGGTCACGTTTAAATGTCAGAATTTGTGATAAGCCCAAATCCATCATGCCACCATCTTTGGGTACATGTAATGCGCCAGTTTTGATGTCATCATAAACTTTTTCTAATTGGTCGCCTAAATACACCGATAAAATCGCTGGAGGCGCTTCGTTTGCACCCAAACGATGGTCATTCGCTGCTGAAGCAATCACCGCGCGTAACATTGGGCCAAAAAGATGTACGCCACGAATCACAGCCGCACAGAATATTAAAAAATTTAAGTTTTCGTTGGGTGTATTGCCTGGATCAAGCAAGTTACCTTGTGTCGCATTACCGACCGACCAGTTGACGTGTTTACCAGAGCCGTTTACACCCGCAAATGGCTTCTCATGTAATAAGCAAAGGAAACCGTGTGCTTTTGCTGTATTTTTCATCAACGTCATTAAGAGTTGCTGATGGTCAGCGGCTACGTTAGCAGCCTCAAAATAAGGTGCAATTTCAAATTGACCTGGCGCCACTTCGTTATGGTGTGTTTTTGCAGGAATACCCAGTTTGTATAGCTTATCTTCAAAATCTTGCATAAAGACTTGTACACGCTCAGGAATCGCACCAAAGTAATGGTCATCAAACTGCTGACCTTTGGGTGAAGGCGCACCAAACAAGGTTCGACCGGCTAATAATAAATCAGGGCGGGCATTTCCAAATTTCTCATCGATTAAGAAATATTCTTGCTCCGCACCACAGCTAGAGTTCAGCGTAGCAATCTCAGTCTCACCCATCAACGATAATACTTTTTGTGCCGCTTTATTCATTGCCGAATTTGAGCGCAATAAAGGGATTTTCTTATCTAGCGCTTCACCCGTCCAAGACATAAATACACTTGGAATCGTCAACACAGCACCATTGGCTGTTTGCATGATATAAGCAGGACTGGTGGGATCCCAAGCCGTATAACCACGCGCTGCATTGGTCATGCGCAAGCTACCATTTGGGAAGGATGATCCATCTGGCTCACCTTTAATCAACAAGCTGCCCGTAAACTCAGTAATCGCGCCGCCTTCTGAATTAGTAATGATAAAACCATCGTGCTTTTCAGCCGTCATATTGGTCATTGGGTAGAAAATATGAGAGAAAAACTTAGCGCCTTTAGCCATCGCCCAGTCTTTCATGGCGGCGGCAACCACATCTGCTGTCGCAGGTTCTAAAGCAGCACCTGTTTCCACCGTTTTTTTCATGGCTTTGAACGCAGATTTTGAAAGTGACTCCTCCATCTGCGCTAAGCCAAACACATCGCACGCCCAAATCTGTTTGAGCGGCGCAGTCATGCTCGTTGCAAAAGGTTTTGCTTTCGTTATTTCAGATAAAGCCTCTAGTCTTGCCTGATTACCGCTCATTTTATTTTCCCCTATTGTTGATATGATTAAAAATAGATAGCCTAAAAATTTACTTATTTATAATCTTTAGCAACAATCGAACCAACATCAACAAATAGGCCTACAATGTGTCTCGTAACAAGCTATAGCTGAAATCTGCAAATAAACATGTCTTTCAAATTTGGGATCAAATCGTCATACTCGCCTCATCATGAAGCATTACGCCCCATTTTGAACAGCGCATTCAAAGCGCTAAACACTAGGCAATATGAACAGAGTTGTTTAGGATAAATCATTGCATCTATTGCCCAATTAGCAACTTTTTTAAGGATTGATATATGACAGCTACTGTACAAACCGCAACAAAAATCATATTCATTGTGTTAAACATCTCCTTACTTGCCGCATGCATGCCAAAAACAACTGAGACCACAACCAAACCAATCAACTCGGAAGCTTCAATAAGCTGTGGAGATGAAAGACCTCAAATGTGTACAAGAGAATATCGTCCAGTGTGTGGGTCGAGAGACACAGGTGTGCGCAGCGTTACCACTCCTTGCCAATCGACTGAATTAAAAACCTATGGCAATGCTTGTACGGCTTGTGCGGATGAAAAAGTGATCAGTTATATTGCAGGAGAATGTGGAAATTAAAGTCGTTTTACTTTACTCAATCATACAAATAAATCATAAAAATATCGGTCATAAAGCTAACGAGATGATCACTATCTAACGCTGTTATTCCTAACTGATTGCGCTTATTTTAGCCTTGCGTCAAAAAATACCACTGCACGACAACCACAACCATCAATATCAAACTCATCATTTGCCACACACGGCTAGGGTTTTGTTCTAATAAGGGGCGGCGATTATAGCTTTGCATCAGTTCTGGGTTAGGTTTTTGTAAGTCAGTCCAAAATTCAGAATAAGCATCGTAGCGCTGCTTATAGCTAGGGTGACAAGCTTTTTCTAGCGCTAGATCTAGCCATAGTGGTAAATCGGGGCGATGCTCTCTCAGCGACTCATATTGCCATTCTGTTACTGATTTAGCGCCACGCCGATGCACTTTTTCCATTTTATAAGGCAATGCTTGGCTTAACATTTCGTACACCATAACAGCCAATGAAAAGAGATCGCTTTGCATAATCGCCGTGCCATCGACTACGGTTTCGGGCGCAATGTAGTTGACTGAACCAACTGGTGCATCTTCTTTGATTGGCGAGTTAATTTCTGCCAAACCGCGTACAGATACTGTACCAAAGTCAATCAGCTTCACTTGACCGGCCGTGGTAATCATAATGTTTTCTGGCTTTAAATCGCGATGGATGATGCCTGCGCGCTGAAATACCCGTAAGGCTTGAATGATTTTTTCAACAATGGCGCGTACATCATGCAAACTGGCCTGAGGATGATCATGTATCCATTGTCGTAATGTCGCGCCTTTGATTTCTTCACAGGTATGATATAAGAACTGTCCATTCGGCTCTGCTGGAAATATGCGCATGATATTCTCATGATCAATGCGGTTACCCACCCATTGTTCTCGCACAAAACCTTCTAGATAAACCAAATCTTCGGCAAAATTAAGCGATGGTGCTTTTAATACATAGCGTTGTTGATTACGTCTATTAATCACTTGATATAAATGACTTCTTGTTCCTGCATAAATCACTTGCTCTACTTGAAAGCAATCAATTTTGTCGCCGACTTTTAACGCAGGTGGAATTTTACATGTTGTTAATTCTTGATGTGCTTCATCTATATTTTTAGCAGGCACACTATTCACACGCAAAATGAAGCAGGTTAAGTTATCGTTGCTACCATGACTCAGTGCAAGATTGACGACGGCTTTGGCAATCTGTTCTATCTCAGCCTGACTCGTTGTGGCTACCTTTTGTAATGGCGCCAACAATTGCTTCAATTCAGCATCATTAATAAACCCATGTACACCATCCGTTGTTGCAACCAGCAAATCGCCAACTTGTATATCAGTTGTACGATAATCAATATCTAAATTACTATCCATACCTAAGGCTCTGCTGAGCAACGCTTGACCATTGCCATGTTGATGTGTATGCGCTCTTGTTAATGGCTCCAAAGTATGATCACGTAAACGTAAAATCTGGCTGTCGCCTACATGAAAAATATGCGCCGTATTTGACTTTAATACCACACCACTAAACGTTGTGACTAACGCATTATGTTTAGCAGAAGCTTGTTGCCCATGGTGATATAACCATGCGTTTAATGGCCCTAATACGCGCTGCCCTGCTGTTTTAACATCCCAACTATCAGGTGTACTGTAATAGTCTTTTAAGAAAGTCGTGACACTGGTGGTGCTCGCATGTTGCGCATTTTCGCTGCAACTTACGCCATCTGCCACACAAGCAGCAATTCCTTTATAACGTGTAATGCCTAATGTGGGTTGGTAGGCAGCAAAAGCGTCTTGATTTTCTTCTTTTAAGCCTGCTGTAGTATAGCCACCATAGACCACTGCTAACTCTGCACTCAATCGTCACTCCCCTTTCAATTTTTAATTATTGAATATAGCTTACCAGCAAATAATAGGAAAAGGCCTTCTAACCAAGATTAGAAAGCCTTTAACTTGATGGCAATAAAGTCGCTTTTAGCCAACTTGAATCATTTGTACTTCGCCATTTTCATCGACTTCTGCAATTTGACCAGAAGGCTCTTCTAAGAAAAGTAAGGTGATGAAACCAACCACTGCTGTCGCGGCAATCACCATAAAAAAGGTATGAGCGTCTACCATTGAGTAAACCAATAAATAAACCACTGCACCGACATTACCATAAGCGCCAGTCATACCTGCAATTTGGCCTGTTTGACTACGTTTAATTAGTGGCACAACAGCAAATACAGCGCCCTCACCTGCTTGCACAAAGAATGAACAAGCCATGACCGCAACAACTGCCAATACCAACGACCAACTTGATTCCACTTGTGACATTAGGAAATAGCCAACTGCTAAACCAGCGGTTAAAAACAGCAAGGTTTTTTTACGACCAAACTTATCAGAAATAATGCCGCCACCTGGACGTGACATCAGATTCATAAACGCATAACCTGAAGCAAGCATGCCTGCCACAACTGGCGTTAAGCTAAAGGTTTCTGAAAAGAATAATGGCAACATAGAAACCACAGCCAGCTCAGAGCCAAATGTTGCAAAATACAAGATATTTAATACCGCAACTTGCTTAAATTTATATTGATGAATTGCAGGAATGACCTCTGTAAACACTTTTTTGTTTACTTTCCAAACCAACGATAACTCATAAATAAACAAAGCAACTAAAGCGGCATAAATCATATTGACCACATCTGCTGATAACATATCGACTTTTGCAGGGGACAAACGCCATGCTAAGACACCTAATGCAATGTACATTGGGATTTTCATTAAGATTAAGAAAAAGAAATCACCTTTGCTGGTAATTTCCATTGAGCCCATTTGTTTAGGTTTGAAGTAAGTGGAGCCTTTAGGGGTATCTGATGTATTAAAGTAATAAATAAAACCAACAACAAGACTCATGAGGCCAGTCATACCAACAGCATAACGCCAGCCATCATCACCGCCAAACATCAATGCAATCGTCGGCAACGTAAATGCCGCCGCTGCAGAACCGAAGTTACCCCAACCGCCATAAATACCCTCTGCCGTGCCAAGTTCCTTGTGTGGAAACCATTCACTAACCATGCGAATACCAATGACAAAACCAGCACCAATCGCGCCCAACAAGAACCGTGCAATGGCTAATTGGGTATAACTCTCTGCTAAGGCAAACACAAAGCATGGGAAAGCCATAACAACGAGTAAGACGGAGTAGACCAAGCGTGGGCCAAACTTATCCGTTAGCATGCCAATAATAACCCGTGCTGGAATTGTGAGTGCCACGTTAAGTACCAATAGCGTTGTGATTTGTGATTTGGTCAATCCAAATGTTTCTTGAATCGCCTGCAACATCGGCGCCAAGTTAAACCACACAACAAATGTGACAAAAAATGCGAACCAGCTAAGATGAAGTATCTTCATCTTTCCTGTAAAAGAAAAAATATTAAACTTGTCGACAGACATAAGCGGACCCCTTAGATTTATTTATAAAAAACCGATTGGTATGAACAAATCGGCTTAATGGATTTATGATGTGCAATAACACGCACATATCCGTCTTTGGATGGTGGTCCGTCTTTGGAACTCTAGCAATATCAAGCACAGAGCGTGCCAAAAAAATAAATCAAATATTATCAGTCAGTTACAGAAAACTGACTATTTAAAAATGAGCTAACTTGCACTGTTAATGTGTATTTAAGCAATATTTAGTGCGGGTTTATTGCACAAGTTTTTGAGCATAACTTTTACGTTATACATAGCCCAATAACAAATAGCACTATGACACTAGCGCTGTAATTAATAGTGCTATAAAAAAGCGATTGAGTGCTTAGTAGCTAACCTCAATTACCTCAAACTCACCCTCACCTTTTGGTGTTTGCACACGAACAGCATCACCAATACTTTTTCCATGTAATGCTTTGGCTAAAGGCGAAACCCATGAAATATAACCTTTATTCGGGTCAATTTCGTC
>JBFJJY010000035.1:0-9329 GCA_041612055.1 Methylophilaceae bacterium
AAAACGTGATTGATGCGATTACGCAAAGCAAAAACACGACGCTAGCACGTTTTATTTATGCTTTAGGTATCCGAAATGTTGGTGAAGCAACTGCAAAAGATTTAGCGAATCACTTTGGTACTTTAGATAAATTACTGCATGCAAGTGCTGAAGATTTATTAGCAGTCAATGATGTTGGGCCAATTGTTGCCGAATCTATCTTGCAATTTTTTGCCGAGCCGCATAATACCGACAGTATTCAGGCAATGATTGCAATGGGCGTCCATTGGAAAGAGCATGATGGCAAACAGCAGGCAAATGATGTGCTGCAAGGCAAAACATTGGTATTAACGGGCACGTTGCCTACGATGTCACGAGATGAGGCAAAAGCCTTAATTGAAGCGTCTGGTGGTAAAGTAAGCGGTAGCGTCTCCAAAAAAACGCATTATGTGGTCGCTGGCGCTGAAGCGGGTAGCAAATTAGAAACCGCAATCAATTTAGGTATTGCAATATTAGATGAAGCAGGTCTAAAAGCATTGCTTGAAAATGCGCCTGATGCAACTAAGGTGGCTCATGGTGAGTCTGAGATGAGTAATCAAAATGAAGGTCAACAAAAGGATTTATTTTAGGATGAAAATGCAATTAAAAAATACTTTAGCAATCACTTCTACTTTTTTGTTTTTATTAAGTTTTAATGCTAATTCTGCGGAAGTTTCGGCAAAGGTTAAAGCCTGTAACGACGCCGTGAATAATGGCGATGCAAAGGGCGCACTTGTGCAATCTGAAGCGATTTTAAAGACTAATAGCACGGATTACGAAGGTTTATTGTGTAAAGGTCGAGCATTAAGCTTAGAAGGCAATTATGCAGAAGCACTGGCTGCAATGGAGTTAGCAGCTCATTCTACAGAAGATATCTTTGCCAAAACTGTTTCTTACATCCTAATTGGTAATTTGCATAAGGCAAACAACAAAACTGAAGCGGCAGTAAGCAGCTATATGAAAAGCATTGAATTGAGCGAGCAAAAGGCTAACAAAACCTACACGCGCATGAATTACAACCTGATTGGCGATGCTTATTTTGATGCAAATGATAAAAATGCGGCTTTAGATCATTATTTAATCAGCATGAGTTTAGCTAATAATGATAACGAACGTGCAGAAAGCTTTGAGAATTTGGCAAAGACCTATCATGCATTAGGCAATCATGACAAGGCCATTGAATTCCAGCTTAAAGCCACCGTTATGCAAAAACAAGCTGGCTCTTTAACCGCTTATGCCGATTCTACTCTGTTGCTTGGACAGTATTTTTATGATGCTAAAGAGTATTCACACGCAGAACGAAATTATAAAAAGCTCGCTCAGTTTGCTAAAGATAACGGCGGCGCTTATTACGAGGCAAAAGCAAATTTTGGTTTAGCAGAGGCGATGTTTGCCAATGGAGATAAAGCAGGCGCTAATGCTTTGTTGGCTGAGGCAGGGCAATTAGCCAAGAAAATCGGTGCTGAGCAATTAGCCAGTGAAATAGACGCTGCTCAGAAAAAACTGAACAATTAGCCATCCTGATGTAAGGTTTATTCGAAAGCTACGACTAAATAGCATCTAAAACTTACTATCAAGGCAAGCTATGATTATAGTTAATCAATCTAAGCAAAATCCAAGTGATATTCAACCTTCTGAAATCACATCTAAAACAGTGTTCGACAATCGCCGTCAATTACTCAAATTAGCCGCGAGTTCAGGTTTAATTGCTGGCGCGGCTTTATTGAGCCTAAAAGTCAAAGCAGCTAATATCTCTGGCGGTGTTACCACTGGGGATGCCAGATTAGTTGGTCGCGCAAATGCGCCAGCGCAACCTATCAAAGCCCTTAAAAAAGGTGAGATTTATAATCCGCGCCAAAAAATAGCTGGCGTTCAACAAACTGCTTATGGCAAAGATTTAACAATCGATACCTATAAAAACATTACAACCTACAATAATTATTATGAGTTTGGTACTGATAAATCAGATCCAGCTGTTCAAGCGAGAACATTCCAACCACAGCCTTGGTCGATTAGTATCGAAGGCGAAGTGAAAAAGTCTAAAATCATTAGCATAGAAGAGTTGATGAAGCTGACAGCATTGGAAGAGCGCATCTATCGCATGCGCTGCGTTGAAGGCTGGTCAATGGTGATTCCTTGGGTTGGTTTGCCTTTAGCGAGTTTGGTTAAATGGGCGGAACCGACAAGTAATGCGAAGTATGTCGAATTTATCACGGCGAATGACCGAGAAAGCATGCCAGGTGTTAGCTCACCGATATTGGATTGGCCGTATACAGAAGCCTTGCGTATGGATGAAGCCATGAATCCATTGGCGTTAATTGCGGTAGGGCTTTATGGTGAGTTGCTACCGAATCAAAATGGCGCGCCAGCACGACTAGTGGTGCCATGGAAATACGGTTTTAAGGGCGGAAAATCGATTGTCAAAATTCGTTTTGTTGAAAAAATGCCTCGTACCACTTGGATGAAAGCAGGGCCTACGGAGTATGGATTCTATGCTAACGTCAATCCTAAAGTGAGTCATCCGCGTTGGTCACAATCAACAGAAAGGCCAATTGGTGGTGGTTTGTTTGGCGGTCGCATTAAGACCAAAATGTTTAATGGCTACGAGTCTGAAGTAGGTCAGTTATATGCGGGCATGGATTTAAAGAAAAATTTCTAACTGACTGAATAAAATGAATAAAAATCGCATTATTGCCGTTAAAGCGCTGATTTGGTTGTTGGCTCTGATACCAGTTATTCGTTTGTTTTGGTTAGGATTCACTAATGGTTTAGGGGCTAATCCAGTTGAATTTATTGAACATTCTACTGGTATTTGGGCGCTGGTCTTTTTACTTGTTAGCCTTTCGATGACCCCAGTCAGACTAATAACGGGTCAAGTCTGGCAAATTCAAGTAAGACGATTGCTAGGGTTATGGATGTTTTTCTATGCTTTTTTGCATATTACGACTTATGTCTGGCTTGATTTCAACTTTTTATTCGATGAAATGATCAATGATGTGTTTGAACATCCGCGTATTTTGGTAGGTTTTGCCGCTTTTCTACTGACGATTCCTTTAGTAGTTACTTCCAATAGTTACATGATGAAAAAACTGAAATCGAAATGGAAAACCTTACATAAAACCGTCTATCTCATTGCAATATTAGCAGTCGTACACTTTTTATTGTTAGTCAAAAAGGACTTAACTGAGCCATTTTATTACGCAGCCGTATTGTTGTTATTATTTGGCATTAGGATTTACTATCAATATAAAAGCAATAAAATATCAGTATTGAGCAGATAACAAAAATCTAAAAAAGGGGATGACATGGCATTATTTAGGCAAGCAAAAGGCTTTTACAATTGGACAGTTGGTGTTCTAGAACACTTTAACACTTGGCTGCCGCAGCTTTTTTTAAGATTGATTCTTGCATGGGAGTTTGGCGAGGCTGGTTTTGAAAAACTACACGGCGAAAACTGGTTTGCTAATATCACGTTTCCTTTTCCTTTTAATTTAGTATCGCCTGAGTTCAGTTGGCATTTATCTACTTTTTTTGAAATTATCGGCGCATTTGCACTGGTGCTGGGTCTAGCAACCCGCTTTTTTAGTGTGTCATTGATTGTATTAACGGTGGTTGCTATTGCTGCTGTACATTGGCCTGATAGTTGGAGCACGCTCGCTGAACTTTGGAAAGGCTACGCCATCACAGATAAAGGTTATGGTAATTACAAGCTACCATTACTCTATTTAATTATGCTTTTACCTTTGCTCTTTGGTGGCGCTGGTAAAATCAGTTTAGACCACTTGATTAATCGTAGGAGATAGTAGGTTCAATGAAATATCAAAAAACGCAAACGGCGATTGCTGCGTTAACAACAGAGCAGTTTCGAGTCACTCAAGAAAATGGCACTGAACGTCCTTTTACAGGTGAGTATGATAAGCACTTTGAACCTGGGATTTACGTCGATATTGTGTCAGGTGAGCCTTTATTTGCATCGTCTGCAAAGTTTAACTCTGGCTGTGGCTGGCCTGCATTTGCTAAGCCAATTCACAGTGAGTATGTTGTAGAGCATCATGATTCCTCACATGGCATGAGTAGAGTTGAGGTGCGTTCTCAATATGGCGATAGCCATCTTGGTCATGTCTTTTCTGATGGCCCTGCAAGCATGGGTGGCTTACGCTATTGCATTAACTCTGCCAGTTTACGGTTTGTTCCAAAAGATCAAATGGTGGCAGAGGGATATGCTGATTATATGAGTCAAGTCTAGGAAAATCCAACTATCTGATGCGTGATGACTCAAACAAGTTTGGCATAGACATCAAATCTATTTAGGAGAGTGTTTCGTCTGAGGCTAACAGTTTGGCGCGCTTTTTAAGCACAATCATTAATGTAATCAATCCAATAATTAACATCAAAAATGGCCCAAACCATAACAATGCTGTCGTTGCATTGACAGGCGGACGAAAGGTAACAAAGTCGCCATAGCGAGCCACTAAATAAGCAACAACCTCTTCGTCAGTCTTTCCAGCTTCAATCAGCTTGCGAATTTCATTACGTAAATCTTGTGCAAGCGGAGCATCGGAATCGGCTAATGTGCTGTTTTGACAAACCAGACAGCGCAGCTCAATCGATAGCTTTTTTAAGCGTGCCTCTACTGCAGGAGACTCACTAACCTGATCAACTGCAAAAGCAGGCATATTAAAGCTTAGCGTACTTAAAAAAAGTGCAACTGTAATCAAAATAGGACGCAGCGCTATCATGCATCTAGCTCCTTGAGTAATGGCAGAATTTTGTCGCGTAACGATTCTGGGGTAATCGGACCAATTTGTTTGTAACGAATAATGCCTGCTTTATCAATGATATAAGTCTCTGGAACGCCATAAACGCCATAGTCAATGCCAATGGTGCCATCTGCATCGTTTGCCGTGATAATGTAGGGATTACCCATTTCATCAAGCACCTTAAGCGCATCTGCTTCTACATCTTTGTAGGCAAGCCCATATAGAGGAATATCATGTGCAAGCATTTCCACTAAAAGTGGATGCTCATCACGGCACGCTGCGCACCAAGATGCCCAAGTGTTGAGCAACCAGACTTGACCTTTCATATCTGCCGTTGAGAATGTCTTGCTAGGATCACCCAATACAGGTGCTTCAAATGCAGGTGCAGGTTTGCCGATGAGTGGCGATGGCACTTCTCTGGGATCTAAAAACAGGCCTTTCCCGAGAAAGCCAACGAGTATAAAAAATAAAACGAGAGGAAGAATGAATTTCAATTTCATGCAACAATATCCTTTGTGCTAAGCACTATTTTTTAACCTATAGCGCTTATCTGTCATGGTCAATATACCGCCAAGACCCATTAAAACGCAACCCAACCATATCCATTGGACGAATGGCTTAAAGTAAACACGAATACTCCAGCCGCCTTCTTCTAACTCTTCACCAAGTGAAATATAGATATCTCTGACAGGGTTGATTGAAATAGACGCTTCTGTCATAACGGCGCCTTGCACAGGATATAACCGTTTTTCTGGCGTTAATAAAGCCACAGGCTTACCTTCCTTGCTGACATGGAATTGACCTTGTTTCGCAATATAGTTTGGGCCTCTTATAGGTAAAATCCCATCAAACTTAAAGTCATATCCATTAATCACTTTTGTTTCACCACTTTGCATCGTGATGTCATGCTCACGCTCATAGCCTTTTACCATGGTAACGCCAATGATAAACACAGCAAGCCCAAAATGAGCAAGCAACATACCGTTATAAGCACGACCAAAGGTTTTGAACTTTTGCTTCAGCGAGCCTGATGGAATCGAATTTAAACGCATTTTGATAGAGGTAAACACAGAGCTCATCACCCAAAAAGCCATTAACAAACCAACAAAAATCATTGGGCTTAATCGTCCCATGATATTGGGAACCAATAATGCACTAACAACGCTAATTGCTAATGCCCATTTGAGCTTGCTGGCTAAATCAGGTACTGATGCTTTTTTCCAGTTAGCAATTGGACCAACGCCCATTAAGAAGATACCCGGGACCATAATCGCCACAAAAACAGTGTCAAAATAAGGTGGCCCGACAGAAATCTTCCCCATATTCAACGCATCAATCAGTAGCGGATAGAGCGTGCCAAGTAATACTGACCCGGTTGCAGTAAACAGCACGACATTGTTGGTAAGCAATAATGATTCACGTGAGACTAAATCAAACTTCTCGCCCAAGCCGACTGATGGTGCACGTAGCGCGAATAAAATCAGCGCACCACCTATTACAACGACTAAGAATAATAAAATAAAGAGACCGCGACTTGGGTCGGTAGCAAACGCATGCACAGAGGTTAGTACGCCAGAACGGACTAAAAACGTACCGAGCAAGCTTAGTGAGAATGCGCAAATGGATAATAAAACGGTCCAGGCTTTAAAGGCATTCCGTTTTTCAGTGACTGCTAGTGAGTGAATCAGTGCAGTACCAATTAACCAAGGCATAAATGAGGCGTTTTCAACGGCATCCCAAAACCACCAGCCACCCCAGCCTAATTCGTAATATGCCCAGCGACTGCCTAAAGCAATCCCTAAAGTTAAAAACACCCAAGCAGCTGTTGTCCAAGGCCGTGTCCAGCGTGCCCAAGTCACATCTAAACGACCATCTAGTAATGCAGCAATTGCAAACGCAAACGCGACAGAAAAGCCGACATAGCCCATATAGAGCAGAGGAGGGTGAAACACCATGCCAGGGTCTTGTAATAAAGGGTTTAAATCACGCCCATCAAACGGCGCTGGAAAAATGCGCTCGAATGGGTTTGATGTAAATAGGATAAACATAATGAAACCAACTGAAATCAAGCCCATCACCGCTAGTAAGCTACTTCTAAAACGTAATGGCAGGTCTTTTGCAAAGAAGGTAACAGCTAAGGTCCATACCGCTAAAATAGCCACCCAAAACAACATGGAGCCCTCATGACCTCCCCAGATAGCCGCTAATCTAAACATCAGTGGCAAGTTGGAGTTTGACGTGGTTGCAACATAATAGACGCTGAAGTCATTTGCATAAAAGGCATAGTCTAAAATCAGGAATGACAAAATAACAAGTAATGACTGAATACGCGCCATTGGCGTTGCAAAGGCAAACAGTTTTTCGTTGTTTTTTGATAATCCTGCTAACGGTAGAACGCCTTGCATGACCGCAACAACCAAGGCAAGAATGAGCGCATAATGACCGATATCTGGCATCATTTCACTTCTCCTTCAGCGGCAGCATTTTGTTTATATTGTTGGGCTTTTTCTAAAGCATCTGCTGCTTCTGGTGGCATATAGTTTTCATCATGCTTCGCCAATACTTGATCTGCTACAAATAGACCGTCAGGCCCTTGTTTTCCTTGCGCTACCACGCCTTTTCCTTCTTTAAATAAATCAGGCAAAATACCTGTATATACAACATCCATCGTTTTAACTGTGTCTGTCACAGTAAATTTAACTTGAGTGCCATTTCGTTGAACACTGCCAGCTTCAACCAGTCCACCAATCCGGAAATTGCCTTGTTGAGGCGACTTTCCTTCGGCCACTTCAGTCGGAGAGAAAAAAAACACCAGATTGCTTTGAAAAGATTGCAACAATAAAGTGGCGGCAATAGCCAATAATGCGATGCCTGCCACAATAATGGCAATGCGTTTATGACGTGATTTCATTTACAACAAATCCTTTATATTTTCATTACTTAATCGGCGTGCGCGCAACAGAAATAGTTCTATGGCCATGCAGGCAAAGGTAATGCCAAATGACACCCAAACATAGAGGCCATATCCGCCCATCTGTAAAAAATCACTGATGTTTTTCCAATACATTGACTATTCCTTAAAAGCATTTAACCAAGCAGTATTGCGCTCTCTATCTTCGATTTCTCTTCGAACTCGTGTCAAAATGACCGCGATACTATACAACCAAAATCCCAGTGCCATAATTAACATCCCTTTGAGCATAATCGCTGCCATAGAAGGCGATGTCGTTAAGTTAATCGAAGAACCTTGATGCAAGGTATTCCACCACTTAACAGAGAAATAAATGATGGGGACATTAATCACACCGACGATTGCTAAAATAGCGCTGGAGCGATCTGAGCGCCTTGTGTCATCAATCGCTGCTTGCAAAGACATATAGCCTATGTACAAAAACAAGAGAATAAGTTCAGAAGTTAATCGCGCATCCCACACCCACCAAGCACCCCAAGTAGGTTTTCCCCAAAATGCGCCAGTAATCAGCGCGACAAAAGTAAACATCGCACCTGTTGGTGCAATGCTTTTTGCCATCATATAAGACAATTTAGCATTCAGGGTTAACCCTAAAATGGCATAACCTGCCATCACAACATATAAAAACATTGAAAACCAAGCGGCTGGCACATGCACATAAATAATGCGGTAAGCATCACCTTGCTGAAAATCAGTTGGTGCAACCAGTAAACCGATATATAAGCCATAAACAATTAGAATGGCTGCAACAGTTGCAATCCACGGAATCAGTTTTCCTGCTAATGGGTAAAAAGTTTGTGGTGATGAGTATTTAAGTAAATTCATACAATTACAACGCTTCCAACGCAATCAAGATGACCTGTTTGTTATTTAAAAAATGCAAACCACTATTCCACTGCTACTTTTAACGCTTGACTTGCCGTCAGCGGTGCAAAAATGAGCGCCAACGCCAGCATAGCGCCCAACAGCGATAGCCCACCATTTGCACTCATGCCAACAGAAACAGCATTAACAGCGCCAGCACCAAATACTAAAACTGGGATATACAGTGGCAACACTAATAGCGCAATCAAAACGCCTCCGCCTCGTAACCCAAGTGTCAATGCCGCACCAATACTGCCGATCAGACTCAATACTGGCGTGCCTAATAGTAGGGAAAGTGCCAACACCTGCAACTCGTTGTTTGTTAAATTGAATTGCAAGCCAATTAATGGCGCAATTAAAACCAATGGCAAGCCTGATAATACCCAGTGCGCTAATATTTTCATTAAAGCAATAAGCAATGTTGGCTGGTTTGATATTATAAGCTGTTCTAAGGTGCCATCAATATAATCTGCTGCAAACATGCGAGGCAAAGATAACATGCAAGAGAGGAGGGCGCAGACCCACAAAACGCTCGGTGCAATGGCATGCAATAATTGAGGATCAGCGCCTAGACCTAATGGAAACAAACTGGTTGCAATCATAAAGAAAAAGAAGACGCTTGTAACATCTGAGCGACGACGCCATGCCACGATAATATCGCGCATAAAGATGCGCCGCATTAATGAAAGGGTGCTGATTGGGCGTTTATTCATGCA